>JAPPQG010000077.1:0-8969 GCA_028816945.1 Alphaproteobacteria bacterium | reverse complement strand
AGAACATTTAATTGTTTGTGATGGCAATAAAAGCCCTATTCGCAATATGTTGGGGCTAGATTTTGAAGGCCGTATATTTGAGGATAATTTTTTAATTGCCGATATAAGATTCAAACAAGAATTGCCTGTTGAGCGCCGTTTTTGGTTTGATCCGCCTTTTCCCGGCGCGTCTGCTTTGCTGCATAAACAGCCTGATAATATATGGCGTGCCGATTTCCAACTTGGTTGGGATATTGACAAGGCGGAGGCGATAAAGCCTGAAAATGTTGAACCCTTTGTGCGTGGTATGTTAGGGGCGGATATTGAGTTTGAATATGAATGGATTAGTGTCTATACATTCCAATGTCGCCGTATGGCGCGTTTTGTCCATGATAGGTTTTTCTTTCTTGGCGATTCAGCGCACCTTGTCTCTCCCTTTGGGGCGCGCGGCGGCAATGGCGGGATTGCAGATGCGGATAATTTTGTTTGGAAATTGGATTTAGTGTTAAAAGGGTTAGCCGATGAAAGGCTTTTAGAGAGTTATAATGAAGAGGCTGTGCTAACGGCTGATGAAAATATTCGCCACTCCACCCGCACAACAGATTTTTTAACTCCCAAAAATGAAGCCTCCCATATATTTCGCAATGCGGTGCTAGAATTAGCAAAAAAATATGATTTTGCCCGCGCCTTGGTTAATTCAGGGCGTTTGTCGACACCTATTGCCTATCCCAATTCATCCCTCAATGCGGCCGATAGTGATATATTTAAGGGCGGTATTGCCCCCGGCACAGCCTGCCCCGACGCGCCCCTCGCTAACAATCAATGGCTATTGGGGGAGTTGGGTGATGTGTTTAGAATTATGATTTTCGGCGATAATAAAATCTATGAAAACATACAGGAGAAAACGGATTTGCCCGTCGCCTGCCTCTATATCAATGACAATATAGATAGTGAAGGGCTTGTTAAAGAGCGGTTTGCGGCAGAAGAGGGTGATGTTTATCTCATACGGCCAGACCAATATGTAGCAGGGCGTTGGCATAAACCGCAAATAGAGCAGTTGCTTGCCGCGCTTAAACGCGCAACTAAAACTGAATGAATGCTGCCGTGAGTCAGCCGCCCCTTGTTGGCTATAAACAAGCACAATTTACTGAAAGGAATTATGATGACACTTAATCTTATGCCGAATTTTGAAGACCCTGATGCTGTCTATCAAATGATTGTCGACGCGCACCGCACATTTGATGCACCCCAAAGTGCTGCCTTTAATGCGCGCCTTGTGCTTATTCTTGCCAATCATATTGGCGATGCTAAAATCATTGCCTCAGCTTTGGAATCTGCCCGTACAGGGCAAGATGAAAGTTAAGATATAGTCTCACCATTCGCCCGCAAAACATGCGCAACTAAATAAAGTGAGCCGCAAATTAAAATACGCGCTTGCGGGTCGCTAATATCCATAAGGGCTTGTGTGATATTAGCAAAAGGCTTGGCTGTAAGCCCTGCCTGTTTAGCAGATATGGATAATCTATCAGCACTTAAACTATTGGCTTGGTCGGGAATTGCAATCGTATGAATGATTGGTTGCAATTTTGCAAAACCCTTAAACCAATTAACAGTTTGCTTGCTATTCAGCATGCCACAAATAAGATAAAGCGGGCGGGGCTGTTTTTGATTTTGCGCTTGCGCCCAATCTGCTAACACTTTTGCCGCGGCTGGATTATGGCCGCCGTCAAGCCAAATCTCTGTTGTTGCGGTTTTATCTGTCAAACACCCTTTGGGTAGGCGTTCTAGCCGTCCGCGCCAATGGGCTTGTTTTATGCCTTGTGCAATGGCTTTCTCATCTATGCCTAAAAAATGGGCGGCCATGGCAGCTGTGCTTGCATTTTCAATTTGATGTGCGCCTGCTAAATTGGGTAAGGGCAAGTCCATAGAATTATCTCCATAATGAATAAGCAGGCGGTCTTTATGTTGGTGTGCGTGCCAATCGCGGTTTGCACTCAAAAGGGGGGCGTTTATCTGTTGGGCGTGCGTTTCAATAACGCTTTGTGCTATTTCATCTTGGCGGGCAATGATTGCCATTGTGTCTTGTTTCAAAATGCCTGCTTTTTCAGCTGCAATAGAGGCTAGTGTGTCGCCTAGAAAATGCTCATGGTCTAGACTGATTGGGGTCAGGATAGATAATCGCGGGCGGGCGACAACATTTGTTGCATCGAGCCGTCCGCCAAGTCCCGTTTCTAGCAATAAATAATCGGCAGGGTGGCGCACAAAGCCTAATAAAGCAGCGGCTGTTACGGCTTCAAAAAATGTAATTGCATCTTTCCCATTTTTTTCTATCACTTCGGTTAGCAAAGCAACAAGTGTCGCTTCATCAATAGTTTTACCGCCTAATTGAATGCGTTCATGGAAATTAAGCAAATGTGGCGATGTATAAGCATGTATGCGCTTGCCCTTTGCTTGCAAAATGGCTTTCAAAAAGGCAAGCACAGAGCCTTTACCATTTGTGCCTGCAATATGAATGACGGGGGGTAGTTTATTTTGCGGGTCACCTAATAGGGCAAGCAGACGCATTATGCGGTCGAGCGATAGGTCAATATGTTTTGGGTGCAGTTCGTGCAACCGCGCTAAAAGCGCATCACTTTGACGATTATTCGTTTGCATTAAATTATGTAGCAGGATTAGGAGCGCTTGCCATATTGCCCGTTAGCAAGTGAATGAGCTGCCCGCATGTTTTTGCTAAATGGTGGCGATGGACGACCATATCAATCATGCCATGCTCTAATAAATATTCGGCACGCTGAAAGCCTTCGGGCAATTTTTCATTGATTGTGTCTTGGATAACGCGTGGGCCGGCAAAACCAATCAAAGCGCCGGGTTCTGCAATATGTATATCGCCTAGCATGCCATAAGAGGCTGTCACCCCGCCCGTTGTTGGGTCAGTTAAAATGACAATATAGGGCAGGCCGCGGTCTCGTAATTTTTGCACAATGACTGTTGTGCGCGGTAATTGCATTAAAGAGAGAATGCCTTCTTGCATGCGTGCGCCACCTGCGGCTGCAACAACAATAAAGGGTGCATTTTTTTCAAGTGCCAATTCACCGCCACGCATAACAGTCTCGCCCGCCGCCATGCCCAAAGAGCCACCCATGAATGAAAAATCTTGCACGACAATAACTGTTTCAACTCCCGCCAATTTGCCGACACCAATACACACAGCATCTTTTTCGCCGGTTTTATTGCGGGCTTCTTTCAGCCTATCTGTATATTTTTTCTGGTCGCGGAATTTAAGCGGGTCAATCGGCACATCAGGCGTCTCAATGGTTTTATAATCGCCATTATCAAATAATTGCGCAAACCGTTCAGCAGAAGTTAAGCGCATATGATGGTCGCACCCCGGGCAGACTTTTGCTAAATGTTCTATATCGCGGTGGAAAATCATTTCCCCACATGCCGTGCAATTCACCCATAAATCATCGGGCGCATTATCTTTATTGCGGAAAACACGCTCAAATTTCGGCCGTACAAAATTTTTAATCCAATTCATATTACCCCAATGATAGTTTGTTCTGCTCTATCTATGCTTTATTTAGCCGCTTGTTTGGCGGCCAATAAAGTAATTATAGCATAAATGGCTGATTCGCGCAAAAATACATATAGGGGCGGTTTTGGTGTGAGTTATTTTGGCAGAAAATAGAGGCGTTTGGGGTATGGCAGGCTCTATCCTTTAAGCGCGGTGCGGTGCATGTGTGCCTGTGCCTGATATTGTTCGAAAATCTGCTGATAGGCCGCATGGGCTTGTTTATCGGGCGTATAATGAGTTTTTGTGTGTTGTGTCTGTGCGCTATCATTGCCCTGTGGTAAAGAGGAGGCCAAAGAGGCTAATCGGGCCGCCCCATAAGCAGCATCCGTCACTATATTTTGCGTGTAGGCGGGCGCGCCCTGTATATCCGCCATGCATTGCGCCCAAAAGGGGCTTTGCGCCCCGCCGCCCAATAGTGCAAATTGTGTGACATCTTGCCCTGTGCGTGCGGCTAAATCTTGGCGCACATCATAGAGGGCAAAACCAATACCTTCATAAAGGGCGCGGGCAATATCGGCTTGATTTGTGTTAAGTGTTAAACCCGATAGGCAGGCGCGCAAGTCAGCGTTCCAATGCGGCGCGCGCTCGCCCAATAAATAGGGATGAAATAGCACCCCATTTGCCCCAATGGGTGCGGTTGCGGCCAATTTTTCCATTTTGTCAAAACTTATATTATTTAGCAAAATCTGCCGCGCCCAATTTAGCGCATCTGTGCATGTGTTCATGCCTGAGGCAAAATACCAACCTGTATGCGTTTGCTCTGTTTGCCCTTGTCCTGTGTGCGCGTTTATTGGCACTTGTGGATAGCAAGAAATGGGCGGGCAGGCTCGAGCCGTCTCACAGCATAAAGAGACGACGCCGGCTGAGGCTAATTTTATGGCCGCATCGCCTTGCTTAAAAAGCCCTGCACCGAATAATTCAATGCTTGTATCTATTGCCCCGACATAGACGGGCGTGCCGATTGCAAGCCCAAATTTTTCTGCTGCTAGTGGTTGCACCTGCCCTGCTAAATCTGTTGCTTGGCGAATGGGGGGCAAAATGTCAGTTCGAATGTTGGCGAGCGCGCATAAATCAGGCGACCAATTTTGCGTCTTAATATCCACTAATTGTGTGCCAACCGCATCAGAAAAATCAGTTAGAAAATCGCCTGTTAATTGGTGGCGTAACCAATCTTTTGCTGGTAATAAATGTTTGGCTTGCGCCAATAGGCTTGGCGTGTGTGTTGCAAGCCACCGCAAATGGGCGAGCGTCCAAGTTGCATTTGGGCGGTGCAGGCTTGCAGCAATTATGGTTGCGCTATGTGTTTCCAATTCAGCCACTTCATCGGCGGCGCGTTGGTCGCTCCATAAAATTGCTGGCCGTAAAGGAGTGAAATCCGCATCTGTTAGCACGCCAATATGTGTGCCTGCTGTTATGCTTATCGCGGTAATATCATTTGCCTGATATGAATTATCCTGCAATAAAGCGGCAATGGTTTGTTGCATGGCTTCGCGCCAATCTTGCGGGTTTTGTTCGGCGTGTTTGGGGTGCGGTCTGCTTGTGGGAATAGGGGTTCGTGCGGTGGCTAAAACCTCGCCATCGTCGCGCATAAGCAGGGCTTTGAGAGAACTTGCCCCTAAATCTAGGCCGAGAAAAATCATATCCCCTTATAGCACTTTTAACGGCTAGCGGGCATTTTCCGTTTTATAATTGTATCTCGATACTTGTATTTCGATATTTATATCTCGATATTTATATCTCGATATTTATATCTCGATACTTGTATCTCGATATTCATAGCTCGCTATTTATATTTGCAAAATGGGCCGATTGGGATAAACTTTTCGGGCAAACATTTAACCCCCGCTAATCAATATGCTTAATTATCAAATTATACCCGTCACCCCATTTCGCCAAAATTGTACTGTGTTTTGGGATGCCGAGACCAAGCAGGGGGCGATTAGCGACCCGGGCGGTGATTTAGCTCTTATCGAGCAATTTATTGACGAGCAGGGCATTGTGCTAGAAAAAATACTCTGCACACATGGCCATTTAGACCATGTGGGCGGTGTGGCTGCCTTATCGGCACAATTCAATTTGCCGATTATTGGGCCACACAAAGATGATTTATTTTGGATTGAGGGCTTGCCAGAGGCAACAAAAATGTTTGATTGGCCGCCTGTGGAAAGTTTTGAACCCGACCAATGGTTAGAGCATGGCGATAAAATAGAGGCCGCAAATACATTCTTTGATGTTATTCATTGCCCCGGCCATACGCCCGGCCATGTGGTTTTCTTTCAGCCGCAAGACCGCCTTGCCCTTGTTGGCGATGTTTTATTTCAAGGCTCAATCGGGCGCACAGATTTACCACGCGGCAATCATCAAGATTTAATTGAGTCCATAACAAAACGGCTTTGGCCTTTGGGGTCAGATATTCGCTTTGTGCCGGGCCACGGGCCGATGTCGACATTCGGGTTAGAGCGTCAAACCAATGCTTTTGTTGCCGATAATGTGCTTGGCTAGCATTATTTGCTTTTAGCGGCTATTCGTTTAGCACCTACTCATTTAGAGCTTGCGCCATAGAGCGGGCAAGGGCGAGGGTTTGTGATAGGGTTGCGTCAGTGGCTTGCCCCGTCTCATCTAATGTATGGCTTATAGTTTCAACCAAAGCAGAGCCAACGACCACACCATCCGCAAAACGCGCAAAACGGCGCATTTGTTCAGGCGTTTTAATGCCAAAGCCAACCACTATGGGTAAATTCGTATGTGTTTTAACGCGGGCAACACCCTCAGCGACCAAATTTTCAGGTGGGGCATCGGCGCCCGTAATGCCCGTCATTGAAACATAATAGATAAAGCCCGATGTGTTCGCCAAAACAAGAGGCAGGCGTTTGTCATGCGTGGTTGGGGCGACTAAATGAATAAAATTAAGCCCTGTTTTGAGGGCGGGTAGGCAAACTTCTTCATCTTCTTCGGGCGGTAAGTCGACAATAATCAGCCCATCCACGCCTGCGCTTTGGGCATCGGTTAGAAATGGCGACACGCCATATTGATAAATCGGATTATAATAACCCATAAGCACAATAGGCGTTTGTGAGTCGTGTTGGCGGAAACGGCGCACAAGGTCAAGCGTTTTAGCCAATGTCATGCCCGCTTTTAAGGCGCGTTTTGAAGCATTTTGAATGGCAATACCATCAGCCATTGGGTCGCTAAATGGCATGCCTAATTCAATAATATCAACGCCTGCTTCAACCAAACCCATAAGCAGTTGATAAGAAGTCTCAATATCGGGGTCGCCTGCTGTGATAAAGGCAATAAAGGCTGTTTTATCGGCTTTTGCAAGGGTTTGGAAACAATGATCGATACGGGTTTGCGGCATGGGTTCGTCCAACTCAATCAATCAATTTCCATTTGCAAATGTTGGGCGACAGCAAAAATATCCTTATCCCCGCGCCCGCACATATTCATAACCAATAATTGGTCGGCTTTTAATTGAGGCGCAAGTTTTATAACATGTGCCAAAGCATGGGCTGGCTCAAGAGCAGGCATAATGCCTTCTAAATGGGTGCAAAATTGGAAAGCCTCTAATGCTTCATCATCGCTTGCTGTGACATATTCCACCCGTCCCGTTTCTTTCAGCCATGCATGTTCAGGCCCAATGCCCGGATAATCTAGCCCTGCGGAAATAGAATGGCCTTCTAAAATCTGCCCGTCACTATCTTGTAGTAAATAAGTGCGATTGCCATGCAATATGCCGGGCTTACCGCCGGCAAGTGAGGCGGCATGGTCTTGTGTATCCAATCCCAAACCGCCCGCTTCTACGCCAATCAGGCGAATAGTTCTATCATCCAAAAAGGGATAAAATAAACCAATCGCATTCGAGCCACCGCCAATACAGGCAATCAATATATCAGGCAGGCGGCCTTCTTGTTCCATAATTTGTGTTTTGGTCTCTAACCCAATAACGGATTGGAAATCGCGCACCATAGCAGGATAGGGGTGGGGGCCGGCGACTGTGCCAATAATATAAAATGTATTTTCAACATGTGTAACCCAATCCCGCAAAGCTTCATTCATAGCATCTTTTAATGTTCCCGCCCCCGCCGTCACAGGACATATTTCTGCGCCAAGCAAACGCATGCGGAAAACATTCGGCTTTTGGCGTTCAATATCTTTTGCCCCCATAAATATTTTACAAGGAAGACCAAACCGTGCAGCCACTGTGGCAACGGCAACGCCGTGCTGTCCCGCCCCCGTCTCAGCAATGATACGGGTTTTGCCCATGCGTTTGGCGAGTAATATTTGGCCGAGACAATTATTGATTTTATGCGCGCCTGTATGGTTGAGCTCATCGCGTTTGAAATAAATTTTTGCGCCGCCTAATTTTGCCGTCAATCGTTCAGCAAAATAAAGCGGGCTTGGGCGGCCGACATAATGTTTTTGCAAATCTAATAATTCGGCTTGAAAATCTGCGTCTTGCTTGGCTTGTTTATAGGCTTGCTCGACTTCCAAAATAAGCGGCATAAGTGTTTCAGCAACAAACCGCCCGCCGAAAATGCCAAAACGGCCTTTTTCATCGGGTTCGGCTGTAAATGAATGTGACATATTATCCGCCTATTGTGTCATATGGTTATTGTAAAATGCCAACATATTATATTAGGGCATATATTTTAGCATCTTATATCATGCATTTGCCCTTGCGGTGCGGATAAATTGCTGGATTTTGCTACTATCTTTTTGCCCCGGAGCTGATTCGACGCCTGAGGAGACATCGAGCATTTTTGCCTTTGTTATTTTGAGTGCCTCAGCGATATTGTCTTCTGTCAGCCCGCCAGACAACATCCAATCTGTTTTGCCATTATAAGCGGTTGCCAACTGCCAATCAAATTGCGTGCCTGTGCCGCCCGGTAGCACAGCGTCAGGGGCGGGTTTAGCATCAAATAAAAACATATCAACATATGCTTCATATTGATTTGTGTTTTCTATATCTTCTTGTGTGGCAATGCCGAATGCTTTGATAATTTTAAGCCCTGTCTGCTCTTTAATCTGTGCCACCATAGCAACTGTTTCTTGCCCGTGTAATTGGATATAGTCGGGCTTTATGGCTGCAATGGCGCGGCTTATTTCTGTTTCATTGGGATTAACCAACACGGCGACTTTTTTTATGCTTGGGTCAAGGGCGGCAGCTAATGTTTTTGCCATTTCATAAGATAGATGACGCGGGGAATTAGGAAAAAAAACAAAGCCCGCAAAATCGGCCTGAGCTATTTTTAATGTTTCAATATCTGTTGGCTTTGTTATGCCGCAAATTTTAACCTTTATTGTCATGGTCAATTATCATAAAAAGCTTAGCACAAAAGACTTATCATAAAAGGCTTATCACAAAAGACTTATTATAAAAGACTTTGTGTAATTTGGCGTGCCGCGTCGGCAGGAT
>JAPPQG010000064.1 GCA_028816945.1 Alphaproteobacteria bacterium | reverse complement strand
GCATAAAGAAGGTGACCTATGGATAGAGTATATCCCCTATTTAGCACAATTATATTCTTTTGCCTAGACAGCAAGATTGAATAATGGTTCAAATAGATTAGACTTGCCCGCTAAAACGCTATATAATGGCAGGATATTAAATGCAGGGAAGATATAAGTTAAGACTAACACGGCATATGGGGGTTAAAGAGGTTGAAAAGCAAAGCAGATGACGGATTGTTATATTTATGACGCTGTCCGCACACCACGCGGGAAAGGCAAGCCGAATGGGTCATTGCATGAAGTAACGGCTGTTGAGTTAGCGCGCCAAACTCTATGTGCCGTGCGCGACCGCAACCAATTAGACACAAGCCTTATTGATGATGTGGTTTTAGGCTGTGTGGATCCGATTTATGAACAAGGCGGGGATATTGCCCGCACAGCTGTTTTGCATGCAGATTATGCGGAGACGGTTTCAGGCGTGCAAATCAATCGCTTTTGTGCTTCGGGTTTAGAGGCAACCAATATGGCGGCGGCACAAATTATGTCAGGCCAAGCGGATATGACAATAGGTGGCGGGGTTGAAATGATGTCGCGTGTGCCAATCGGGGCGTCAGGCGGGGCTTGGACGACAGACCCGCAAGTCACATTCAATACTTATTTTGTGCCACAAGGCATAAGTGCCGATTTGATAGCTTCAAAATATGGATTTAGCCGTGATGATGTAGATTCCTATGCTGTTGAAAGCCAAAAGCGCGCCGCCCATGCTTGGGAAGAGGGCTATTTTGCCAATACGGTCGTGCCTGTAAAAGATATAAATGGCTTAACATTGCTCGACCATGACGAACATATGCGCCCTGAGACAAGCATGCAATCGCTTGCTGCCCTCGAACCCGCCTTTACGCTTATGGGGACGCAAGCCGGGTTTGATGATGTTGCCATACAACGTTACCCAGAAGTGGCACGCATTGACCATGTCCATCATGCGGGTAATTCTTCGGGCATTGTCGATGGGGCGGCCGCTATTTTGCTTGGCAATAAGGAGGCAGGCAAGGCGGCAGGCATTAAGCCGCGCGCCCGCATTCGCAATTTTGCGACGATTGGCTCTGAACCATGCATTATGCTGACAGGCCCTAGCTATGTAACAGAAAAAGTCTTAAAACGGGCGGGGCTAGCGGTTGGCGATATTGACCTTTATGAGATAAATGAAGCCTTTTCTGCTGTTGTGTTGCGCTATATGCAGGTTTTAGGGATCGACCATAGTAAAACCAATGTTAATGGCGGGGCGATTGCTATGGGGCATCCGCTTGGCGCAACGGGGGCAATGATTTTAGGCACTTTACTAGATGAATTAGAACGCCGCGACCTAACAACAGGGCTTGTGACACTTTGCATTGGCTCAGGCATGGGTGCGGCAACTATTATTGAACGCGTTTAACCCAGTCATTATTTAATCCAATCATTATTTAACCCAGTCACTATAACCCAGTCATTATTTAACTCAACAATATAATCATCTAATCCAGTCATTATTTAACTCAACAATATAATCATCTAATCCAATAATATCATCATTTAGACCAATAATTATGTCCTATAAGAATTTTAACATTGACATTGATAAAGACGGGATAGCCCTTGTCACTTGGGATATGCCCGAGCGCTCAGTAAATGTGGTCGATGCAGTTGCCGCGGCAGAATTTGTTGCTCTCATCGAGCAATTCAAAACAGACGCACAAATTAAAGGGGTGGTGCTGACTTCGGCAAAGCAGGTTTTTTGCGCTGGCCTTGATTTGCAAATGTTAAAGCATGAAGGCGGAGAACTAGCGGACTCATCAACAAAGGAAGAAGATAAAATAAAATCTACTTTTGATAGCGTCCAGCGGATGACAAAATTTTTACGCGCATTAGAAACATGCGGCAAGCCGATTGTTGCCGCCCTTAATGGGCTTGCTTTGGGTGGCGGATTAGAGATAGCCTTAGCCTGCCATTATCGTGTGGTTGTTAATGACCCGCGATTAAAATTAGGCCTACCCGAAGTGACGATTGGCCTATTACCGGGCGCAGGCGGCACACAACGCCTACCTCGCCTGATAGGTGTAGAAAAAGCTCTGCCAATGCTTTTGCAAGGAAAATCGATTGACCCGCAAACAGCCCTTAAACTTGGCCTTGTCAATAAAATGGTTAGTGCGGATAAATTGATTGATGAAGCGAAACATTGGTTAAGGGAGGAAGGCAATCCCGTTCAGGCTTGGGATGAAAAAACTTTCCGCGTGTCGGGTGGCAAGCCAACGCAAACAGGAGAGCAATTATTTGCTATGGGGAATGCGATGTTGCGTGCCAAAACGAAAGGCAATTATCCCGCCCCGCATTATATTATGTCATGCGTTTATGAGGGGGTGAGTGTGCCAATAGATGCAGGCTTGCGGATTGAGTCACGCTATTTTGCTAAATTATTTTTGCGCCCCGAAAGCAAAAATATGGTGAATTCTTTATTTATCAATATGCAGGCTTTAGGCAAGGGGGCGCGCCGCCCACAACATGTGCCACCTAGCAAAATTGCTAAATTAGGCGTGCTTGGCGCGGGCATGATGGGTGCAGCCATTGCCCATGTATCTGCTCGAGCAGGCATGAAAATTGTTTTACTAGATAGCGAATTAAAACTTGCCGAAAAAGGCAAAGCGCATGTTGCGGCGCAAGTAGATAGAGCGATTGAGCGTGGCAGAGCCAATGAATCGCAAAAACAAATTTTACTTGATAGCATTCAGCCAACGAGTGACTATGCCGACCTTAAAGAGTGCGATTTGATTATCGAAGCCGTCTTTGAGGATAAATCTATTAAAGCGGAAGTCGTCAAACAGGCCGAAGCGCAATTTACAAAAGAGACAGAAACAGTTTTCGGCACAAATACATCCACCATTCCCATTACTGAATTGGCGCAAGCAAGCATACGGCCTGACAAGTTCATTGGCGTTCATTTCTTTTCCCCCGTTGAGCGCATGCAGCTTGTAGAAATTATTATTAGCAAAACCACTTCTGAGGAAACCCTAGCGAAAACAATGGACTATGTAGCCGCCCTGCGCAAAGTGCCGATTATTGTTAATGATAGCCGCGGCTTTTACACATCGCGTTGTGTCAGTACTTATATTACCGAAGGCCAGCTCATGCTTATGGAAGGCATTGACCCTGTGCTTATCGAGAATCTTGGCATTATGGCAGGCATGCCCATGCCCCCTTTGGCCTTAAATGATGAGGTTGCCCTTGATTTAAGTTATAAAATCTATCAGCAATATAAAGCAGATTTAGGAGAAAAATTTACCGCCACCGCCGCAAGTGACTTGATTGAAAATATGGTTGTCAAACATAAACGATTGGGTAAAAAAAATGGTAAGGGATTTTATGATTGGCCGAGCGACCCAAAGGGTGTAAAAAAACTTTGGCATGGGCTAGCCGATATTGCCCCCGTCACAAAGCGCATTGACGATATTGATATTGAGGAATTAAAACGCCGCCTGCTTTACATACAAACGATTGAAATGGTGCGTTGTGTAGATGAAAATGTGATAACGGATTTGCGCGATGCGGATATTGGCGCAATTTTAGGTTGGGGCTTTGCGCCTTTCACAGGGGGGCCTGCGTCTTTTATTGATATGATTGGGATTGAGAGATTCGTTGCCGAAGCCGATGAATTGGCAGAAAAATATGGGGAGCGATTTGCCCCGCCGCCTCTTTTGCGTGATTTAGCCTCTAAACAAACGCCTTTTTTGCAAGCCTTAAATAAAAATTAAACAAAGCATTAGCCTAGTGTGCTAGGTGAGGGCTTGTTGAATCAGTTTAGCTAATTCGCGAAAAGCAATCGCTGAGTTGCTTTGCGGCGCATGGGCAATAATCGGTGTGCCATTTTGTGTTGCCGATTGTAAAGCCGCATCAAGCGGCAGGCTGGTAAGATAGGGAATATTCATAGATTGGGCGAGTGTTTGCCCGCCACTTTCCCCAAATGGATAAAGCTTGCTGCCGTCTGGTGCTGTCATCCACGCCATATTTTCCACCATGCCTAAAATAGGTGTTTTTGTTTTTTGAAACATGGCAATACAGCGGCGCACATCGGCTAGGGCAAGACTTTGTGGGGTGGTCACAATCAACGCCCCGCGCACAGGAATTTGCTGTGCAAGCGTGAGTTGAATATCGCCCGTGCCGGGAGGCAAATCAATCACCAATATATTTAAGGGCGGCCAAGCAACATCATTCAGCATTTGCAATAATGCGCCTTGCACCATAGGGCCGCGCCAAATCATAGCCTGTTCGGGGGCGACCATATAGCCAATCGACATTGTCTGCAATTTATGTTTGACAATGGGGATGAGTTTTTTATCCGCTCCCACTTGCGGTTTTTCCGACACAGCTAGAAGTTGTGGCGTAGAAGGGCCGTAAATATCTGCATCTAATAAGCCAATGGTTTTGCTGTTTTGCGTGTCTGCTGCTAGGGCGGCGGCTAAATTGACGGCAATGGTTGATTTGCCGACCCCCCCTTTGCCACTTGCCACAGCGATAACAGCATCAATCTGCTCGAAGACAGCAGGGGTTTGTTTTTGCGGTGGTTTTGGTGCTGTACGCGACGCACTCGTGCGATGCGCCCCTTGTGTGCCTATATCAGGGGCAGGCTTATGGGCGGTTAGCACAATCGTCGCTGAATCCACCCCAGCTAGTGCCAAAATGCGTGTTTGGCAGGCTTGCCGCAATGGCTCACAAGCCTCTGCTTCATCTTCTAGCACTGCGAGCGCAAAACTAACCTTGCCCCCCTTTATGGTTAGCCCTTGCACCATATCCATAGATAAAATATCACGGCCCGTTTGGGGATGTTTTAACCCTTTGAGAGCTGCTAAAATTATGCTTTCATCTGCTTGGCTATTTTGTTTGCTAATTGTGTCCGTCATCTAGGGCCTGTCATCTAGGGGTTGCCATAAAATATTACTTGCAAGATAAGCAGAAATCCTGCATATCTATCTCGTTAATAGTAGGAGCATACAACTATGCCTTGGGATAATCAAAATGGAAATGATAATCAGCGCAATAATCCGTGGGGACGCAACCCGCGGCCAACGCCTAGTTTTGACGATTTCTGGCGGGAATATAAAGAAAAATTTGGCAAATGGCTTCCCAATGGCGGCTATAATGGCTTTGCGCTGATAGTGATTGGCTTGCTTGTGATTTGGGGGTTAAGCGGTTTTTATCGTGTGCAGGCTGACGAGCAGGGCGTTGTTTTGCGTTTCAATAAATTCCACACCCAAACAAGCCCGGGCCTGAATTATCATATTCCTTGGCCGATTGAAAGCGTGCTGACGCCGCGTGTGACGATTGTCAATCGTGTCGATATTGGTATGCGGGGCATGTCAGATAATTTTCTAGGCCAAACCAGTGCTGTGCGTGATGTGCCAGAGGAAAGCCTTATGCTGACGGGGGATGAAAATATTGTCGATGTGGATTTTTCTGTCTTTTGGCTGATAAATGATGCCGCCGCTTTTCTATTTAACATTCAAAACCCCGAAGGCACAGTCAAAGCCGTTGCTGAAAGCACTATGCGGGAAATTGTTGGGCAAAGTGATATACAGCCCATTTTAACCGAGCAACGCCAAAAGACCGAAGAGCAAGTGCGTAGTTTAATGCAAAAAACGCTCAATAAATATGGGGCGGGTATTACAATTACACAAGTTAAAATGCAGAAAGTGGATCCGCCCGCCGCGGTGATTGATGCTTTCCGTGATGTCCAAGCGGCGCGTGCCGACCAAGAACGGGCGCGCAATGAAGCCAATGCTTATGCGAATCGGGTTGTGCCAGAAGCGCAAGGCGAGGCTGTGCGTATCCGCCGCGAAGCAGAAGCCTATCGCGAACAGACTGTGGCTGAATCGGAAGGCCAAGCCAGCCGTTTTGCCGCCGTTTATAATGAATATAGAAATGCCCCCGATGTGACCCGCCAACGGCTTTTTTTAGAGACGGTGGAACGCGTTATGCAAAATGCTGATAAAGTGGTGATTGACCCTTCTAGCACTTCGGGCGGTGTTGTGCCTTATCTACCGCTCGACCAATTACGCAAAAGGGAAACACAAGAATGAACCGCCCAACGCTCTTTTTAGTCATTTTTGCCGCGCTGTTTATCGTGCTTGTAAGGTCGACTTTATTTACTGTGCATCAAACAAAACAGGCTATTGTTTTGCAATTTGGTGACCCGCGTGTCGTTATTACAGAGCCGGGCCTGCATTGGAAATTGCCTTTTGTGCAAAATGTCATTTTTATCGATAAACGGATACTTGATTTAGATAGCCCGCCCGAAGAATTGATTGCGGCGGATCAAAAACGCCTCGTTGTCGATGCTTTCACACGGTACCGAATTATTGACCCGTTGCAATTTTTCAAATCTTTACGCGATTTGCGTCGTGCTAATTCACGCCTTGCGGCAACTGTTTCTTCTTCTATGCGTTCAGTCGTAGGCGAAGCACCATTTGAAGATATTGTGCGCGACCGCCGCGATGCGCTTATGTCGAGAATTCGCGCCCTTGTCAATGTGCAAGCGGCCGATTTTGGCATTGAAATTGTCGATGTGCGCATTCGCCGTGCCGATTTGCCCGAAGCCAATAGCCAAGCCATTTATCTGCGTATGCAAACGGAACGACAGCAAGAAGCGGCTGAATTCCGCGCCAAAGGGCAGGAAGTCTCCCGCGCCATTCACGCACAGGCAGATAAAGATGTAACCGTTTTATTAGCTGAAGCCTC
>JAPPQG010000124.1 GCA_028816945.1 Alphaproteobacteria bacterium | reverse complement strand
ACTGGCTTTTAACCACACAAGCCGCCCATGAACGGATACACATAACGGGTTTTATGGATTTTATCTTAATATGGAATAAAGGCATTAGTTATGGGCTATTGGACTTAGATAGTACAAGCGGGCAATTATTGCTGAGCGCATTAGGGCTTGGCATTTGCGCCCTTTTGCTTGTTATGCTATGGCGGGCGCAAAGCCATCTATATGGGGGCGGCTTGGCCTTGATTTTAGGCGGGGCGATAGGCAATATCACCGACCGTCTCTTATATGACGGGGTTATTGACTTTATCAGCCTTCACGCAGGCGGCTATTATTGGTATATTTTTAATCTAGCCGATATTTGGATTGGCCTTGGGGTTGGTTTAATTTTATTTGATGCTTTTTTCGCACATAAAAAATCTAACTGATATTATGTGCTTATAGAATAGACAAGAGCATAATTATATTATATATGATGCGGGTATTAGATGAGGAGCAGTGATATGAAATATGGCAGGCGATATGGGTTGGTTATTTTATTGCCGATAATTGGCCTAGCTGGGTGCGGGCAATTAGCGGACACATTCGGCTATGGGAAAAATCCACCCGATGAATTTGCTATTATTAGAAAATCCCCCCTTATTATTCCACCCGATTACCAACTCAAACCACCCCTTACAACTATGGAAGGATTACAACCCCTGCCTGAACAAAATAAGGTGAGGACATTATTAACCAATGCCCCCCCCCCGCCTGCGGATACAGAATTATCAGAAGGCGAACGCAAATTGCTTATGCTGGCAGGGGCAAGCAATAGTTCAGATTCTATTCGCGCACAAATAGATAGAGACGGCCAAACAGTTGTCCCCAAAAAAGACAATTTTGTTGAACGCCTATTAGGTTTTGGCAAAGATGATGTGGAAGCGTTTGAGCTAGACAGATTAGAGCGCGAGACTGAAAGTGAATCGATGAATGAATCTGAAACTGAGGGCGAAGTGAAAAGCAAAGCCGAAACGAAAACACAAGCCGAAGACAAAGCCCGCTCGAGAAGCAGAGCGAGAGCCAAACGCTAAACAATAATAAAAGCTGCTTGCCATAGCCCCGCTAGCCCTTTATGCTAGGGTTTATGTTTTTTCTACCCCTTAGCGATGATAACCCAACAGATAATAAGCCCTTTATTTCTTGGATTATTATTGTCTTATGTATTTTTGTTTATGGCTGGCAAATATCGCTTGGCGATGCAAACCAAACAGCCATTTTAGCACTTGGTGTGACCCCGTCTGCTTTGCTTGGCGGTGCGCCCTTACCGCCTGAAATTGCCACAATTCCCGCTTGGCTAACCATTTTTACCTCTATGTTTATGCATGGCGGGATTTTGCATCTTGGCGGTAATATGCTCTATCTATGGATATTTGGCGATAATGTAGAAGATAGTGTTGGCAGTAAATTACATTATATTTTGCTTTATGCGCTTTGTGGCATAGCGGCGGCACTTGCGCAATCATTTGCCGACCCCAATTCATCCATTCCCATGATTGGCGCAAGCGGGGCGATTGCTGGCATGCTTGGTGCTTATCTTATTTTGCACCCCCGCGCCAATGTAAAATGTCTGCTGGTTATTATTATCTTTGTGCGGACAATCAATTTACCCGCTTGGATTGTGCTAGGCGGGTGGTTTGCGTTGCAATTTTTTAGTCTCGGTCAAACGGGCAGTAGTGTCGCTTATGTCGCACATATTGGCGGTTTTGTGGCGGGCATGGTGTTAATTCCCTTTTTCCGCCGTAAAACAGTGCCACTTTTTGATAAACCCCATAGCCGTGCCTTTGTCATTGAGCCTATCACAGCTGGCAAACAGCATATACCGACAATATCCCGCAAGCGCACCACCCAAAAACCATCTAGCCCGCACAGGCAGGGCAAACATCCTTTTGAATAATTGAGTGTGTGTCGTTATTTTCTTTGCCATAGGATATTATTTGCCATAATCTCTTACCTGTTTGCTATTTTTGGTTGCGTATGATTAGAAGTTATTTTTATATTTTGCGGCGGGGTCTGTCTTGCATAAAGCGCATGAGCGCATGGGTTGCAACACGGCTTATAGCTGGGCTTGTGCCAATAGGCATACCGATTGGCATATTGCTGGTTTTGCTTATTTTGCAACT
>JAPPQG010000212.1 GCA_028816945.1 Alphaproteobacteria bacterium | reverse complement strand
ATGGATGAGCAACAATATAAAAGACTTGCGCAAATATGTGATAAATTATTGTTTGGTCAGCCCGATAATATTTACAGAATAGCCATTAATTGGTTGCATGTCCCAAGAGCAGATGCTTTTCTACTTGCTAAATATGAAAATCCGCAAAAAAGGTTTTTTATCAGATTTCTTTATTATTTAGCCCATCGTTTGCGTCGTTTGTGTAAGAGTTGCCTATTTCATATTTTTTCATTTAATCTGCACAAAATAGATGGTAAAAAAGACCTGCTTATTATTTCCCATTTAATCAATATAGATCATTATCACCAAGAGGCGGATTTTTATTTTGGTAAAGTCAATGTCGATTTAGATGTGCAATTTTTATTGAAAAACCATACAAACTATTCAGTAAAAAAAATACAATCTACTTGTCAGTCATCTACTCATAAATCACTAGCTAGTAAAATCATATTACCGACAACAATAAATCCATTTGTGGAATTGTTTTTTCTGGTAAAATCTTTTCAGCAATTCATTTTGCTATTTCTAATGGGTTTGCGGTGCAAGGATTCATTTGAACGTGCTGTTATGTTCCGGGCTGCTTCTGAGTCTATGTCCCTATCAACATTTGATGCGTTGAAAATGCACTATCAAACTGGCATTGTTTTGAAAAAAACAAAACCCAAAGCCATCCTCACGACTTATGAAGGGCATGCATGGGCACGATTGGTTTGTCGCAGTGCCAAACAATATGACCCATCTATATTGCGATTAGGTTATCGCCATTTGCCAATTTTTCGCCTCGAACATTCGAACCAACGGCCGCTAAATGCAGATTTTAACCCTGATTATATTCTCACAGCGGGTGAAATAGGCTATAAGCAATTTAAGAGAATGGCAAAACAGTTAAAGTGTCAATTTGCTATTCTCAGCAATCCAAAAAGAATAAATATTACAAGAAAAAATACACAATCTGTGTGTCTTGTTCTACCAGCAATGTTCGAAGAACATGCTCATTTCTTTACCTATGCAATTGATTGCGCGCGCCGCCACCCTGAAATTATGTTTTTACTCAGACCCCACCCTAATCATACAAAACAGCAATTGTTCAAACAAGTAGAGGCCTTAAATCATTTACCGCCAAATGCAAAACTTTCCTCAAACCCAATAGAAGAAGATATTGCTTGCGCAAAATGGGCGATGTATACAGGCACGAGTGCTATTATACAGGCTGGCATGGCTGGTGTGATACCCATATATTTGAAAATGCCGAGCCCGTATTACAAAATAAAGAGCCAATTACATGTTGATATTTTACACGAACTCTCTGACAAAATACCACAAGCCATGAGTTGTGAAGATTTTTCCCATATTGTTAAAACACAGCCAGATGTTTCTGCTATTGTTGATTACTGCCAAAAACTTTATAGTGAAATGGACTATTCTATTGTTAAAGAGATAATTGAAAAATGGCAAAAACTGAACTAACAATTATTATTGCCACACTCGGTGAGGACACATTACCGGACACTATCAAATCAATTATGGCAAGTTCTTTACTGCCGGATAAAATTTTACTGTCTATACCAGAGGACAGACAAGGTTTAGTGGCTCCCTTAAAAGATGAAAATCCACTTATCGAGATTTTGCCGAGTAAAAAAAGGGGGCAAACTGCCCAACGTCTATTGGGATTCCAAGCGGCGAAAAGTGAATATGTTTTGCAATTAGATAGTGATATTGTGTTAAAAAGTAATTGTCTTGAGATTTTAATGCACCATATAGGCCAACATAAAAAATTAGCTGTCGGGCCTGCTAGATTTGAATATAACACGCAGGCCTATACTTCATATTTAGTGCCGGGCACAAGAGGGGTAAGTAAATTGGAGGAGAAAATTTTATATTTTTTAGCCAATGGTCGCACTGGCTTTCAAGAAGGCATAATTTCAAAATCGGGCATCAATTTTGGTGTAGTAAAAACGAATGATAATCAAATAGTTGAATGGCTATCGGGCTGTTGTATTCTGCATAGAAGGGATAATCTTATATTGCATGATTTTTACCCTTTTGAAGGTAAAGCCTATGCTGAAGATTTATTTCATAGTAAAATGCTAACAGATAATCATATCAAGCTTTGTTTTGTGGGTGGTGCTAAAATTTTGGTGAAGCG
>JAPPQG010000162.1 GCA_028816945.1 Alphaproteobacteria bacterium | reverse complement strand
CGACTTTGGCGTGCGTTTTAGCCGTCCGTAGAGCTGTATCCTCATCGCCAATGTGGATTGTGCCTTTGGATAATTGGAGGTCAGTTGCCCCCGCGGTAAAGGCCCCTTCGGCATTTGTGAAAAAGGCAATCGCCCCATTCACAGGCACATTGGCTTGTGCCAAAAAGGGCAGACTAGGAAAGAAAAGCCCTAAACTTGAAAGGCGAATATTATTGACACGCAATAAAGCCTCACCCGATTCGGCAAAGGGTTGGCTTAATGTAAAGTCTAACACGCTACGCTCACGCCCACTATATAATTCAAAATGGAGGCTTGCATTGATTTTGCCATTCAGCTTATCAAATAAAATATAAGAACCTGTCGAGTGCCATATTTTATCGCCCTTATTATTATAATCGCGAAAGGCTAATGTCACATTCGGCAATTTGGCTGTTTGCAAATAGTTCAAATAACTGCGCCCTTTGCCACCGATGAAATGCGTTTGTGCTAAGCGGTTTTGCAATGCAGAAAAAGCGGCGGCAGGGTCAAATTCATTTGCTGTTTCTACTTTATCTTTTCTTTCTGCTTTATCTGCTGTCTCCGCTTCACTTGCTGTCTCTGTTTTATCTGCTGTCTCCGCTTCACTTGCTGTCTCTGTTTTATCTGTTGTTTCTACTTTATCTGCTGTATCCGCTTTATTTGCTGTATCCGCTTTATCTGTTGTTTCGCTAGATGGCTGGTTCGCGGCGTTAGCGGCGCGCTGTATATTTTCAGTGCGTTGTATATTTTCAGCTAAAAAAATGGCTGTGACATTTTCTGCTTCGAATGTATGCGGGGCAAAAATAAATTTATCTAAAACGGCTTCGGGATTCGCACTAATAGAAAAATTTTCAATAATCAAATGCGTTTCATCATCTTTTTCAATAGATAATTTTGTGCCAGATAAAACAAGCCCACCTCGTTCCGCATCAAATGCTAAAAGAGGTTCGTCTAATGCCACTTCATCAACGATCAATGCGCGTTCAAGCCCAGCGGCCAACATAAAGGCAACAGAAATCCAATTTCATCGGCCCCAAACTCAAGCGGAAGCCAATGCCGAACACAAATAAAATCACAACCGCCAAGAATAGGCCGATTATTTCCAAAATTAATTTTCTTGTTACGTGAATCAAAATATACCCACCAAATAGATTACTCTATATTATTAAATACTATGAAAGCGCAAAAATAGGAACAGGTGCTTATAGCGCAATAAACAGGTCTTATAACGCAATAATGCGATTTATAATTGAATAAATTGCACAAACTATAATAGAGACTATAATTAAGGCGATAATGAGATTTATAATGGAGGCTCGATATGAAAAAAGCAGAGATTAACACACTAGAAATTGGCAAAAAGGCACCCGCTTTCACCCTGCCCTGTGATAATGGCGAGCAAGTGCGCCTAAAAGATTACCGCGGGCGCAAACTTGTTCTTTATTTTTACCCGCGTGATGATACAAGCGGTTGCACTTTGCAGGCGCACACATTCACCGCCTATTTACCTGATTTTACAGCAAAAAATACTGAAATAGTCGGGGTTTCTGCCGACAGTCCGCAAAGCCATGACAAATTTAAGGCAAAACATAAGCTTGCGATTAAATTAGCAAGCGATGAAAGCCACGCCATGCTGAAAAAATATGGCGTCTGGGTGGAAAAAAACATGTATGGGCGCAAATATATGGGGATTGAGCGGACAAGTTTTCTGCTTGATGAAAAGGGCATAATTCGGCAGATTTGGCATAAAGTGAAAGTCAAAGGACATGTTGAGGAAGTGCTGGCTTCTGTCGCAAGCCTTTGATATTCAATGATAATGTAACTAGGATGGGAGAGCCATGCATGACGACGCACACACCAAACCTGCACCAAGCAGCCTTGCATGAAGCAGCACGCGCTGTGTTGCTATGCGCTGACCCCGATGAGAAAGCAAAGCGGGCGATGAAAACCGCGCACCAATGGCAGGCAGGGCAGCTGATACGCAACACAGTAGCACCGAAAAATTGGCCGACACAGCCCGCGCGGCCATCAAATTTGGTTGTTTTATCCCCTAATAAAATGCCTAAACGCGGCACAGGGGGTGGCAAAGCCCATATTAGCCTGCTCCATGCTTTGGCACATATTGAACTCAATGCGA
>JAPPQG010000236.1 GCA_028816945.1 Alphaproteobacteria bacterium | reverse complement strand
GCTTGAAACAGAACGCTCTTCGGCAATGCGTTGCATCGCCTCGCCAAATAATTGCGCTAATGAGATAATCTCAAATTTATCGCTTTTGCGCACCGCTTCATCGGGCAGAATTGTATCGGTAATAAGCAATTTATCTAGCCCTGACGCATTGACTCTTTGTGCCGCCTCGCCCGATAAAACGCCATGCGTCACATAGGCTGAAACACTTTCTGCCCCTTCATCCAAAAGGGCGGCCGCCGCATTGCATAAAGTGCCTGCACTATCGACAATATCATCGACAAGCAGGCAAGCCCGCCCTTTAACATCACCGATAATATTCATAACTTCCGAGACGCCCGCCTGCTCACGGCGTTTATCAACAATCGCTAAATCCGCACCAATCCGCTTGCCAAGTGCGCGCGTCCGAACCACACCGCCAACATCGGGCGACACAACCATGAGATTCTGGTTGGCAAAACGCTTTTTAATATCTTGCACGAAAACCGGCGCGGCAAATAAATTATCCACAGGAATATCAAAAAAGCCCTGAATTTGGCCGGCATGTAGGTCAATCGTTAGCACGCGGTCGGCACGGGCGGCTTCTATCAAATTCGCCAATAATTTAGCTGAAATGGGCGTTCGGGGGCCGGGCTTGCGGTCTTGGCGTGCATAGCCAAAATAGGGTATCACGGCTGTAATGCGTTTGGCCGATGCGCGGCGCAAAGCGTCAATCATAATCAGCAATTCCATCACATGGTCATTGGCGGGGTAGGAAGTGGATTGAATAATAAAAACATCTTCGCCGCGCACATTTTCCAATATTTCAACAAATACTTCCATATCGGCAAACCGTTGCACTTGGCATTTGGTGAGTGGTAATTGCAAATAGGCGGCAATGTTTTCGGCAAGTGGATGATTGCTATTTCCTGCGATAAGTCTCATGAGCGTGTCCCAATATAATATGCGATAATCATATGCAATAGAGTTACAAGTGATTCGTTCGCCTTATTCTTACAAATCTTATGCCGTTGCGTCATCTTGTTTTTAATATAAATGAAAATAATTTATCATATTTATGAAAGGGTGGCATGAGAGGGTGGCAGGCAAATAGCCGATAATTGCCGTCCATAATTTGCTTGCTGGCGGTGGCAGGCGCGCCGATAAGAGAAAAATTGCTCTTCTTGCTGATAGGTGCAATGGTCTAATTGGTTAATTGTGCCGATTTCTGCCTGCTCTAATTGCCGCCGCACTAGGCCGCGCAAATCAAATAGGAAATGCTTGTCTTGGCTTTCTGTCTGTGGCAATTCTGTGAATAAATCAAGCGCATCGGGCATGGCCTCAGCAAAGCGGGCGTGCAAATCCGCGCCAACTTGATAAGATTCGGCTGTAATGGAAGGCCCAATCACAGCCCGTATGGTCTTGCGTGTCGCGCCTGCTTTTTCCATTGTTGCAATCGTTGCCTCGATAATGCCTGCCAATGCGCCTTTCCAACCTGCATGGGCCGCCGCCACGAATTGAGCGTGTGGTTCAAATAAAAGAATTGGCACACAATCAGCCGTTAATATGCCAATCGCAAGCCCCAAGCGATTGGTCACTAACGCATCTGCTTGCGGTCGCTCGCTTATATCTGCACTCTTTGTCATGTCTGTCAGGTCCGCCTTATCCGTAATCAAAACGGCTTTATTGCTGTGTGTCTGTTTGGCTGTGAGTAAGCCCTGCGCACCTAAATGGGTCATAATGCGAAGGCGATTTTCAGCCACCGCCTGTGCCTTATCGCCCGCATAAAGGGCAGCATTGAGGCTTGCATAGACACCAACAGAGACACCCCCTTGCCGCGTAAAAAAGCCATGCGGGGCAGGGTGCAGGCTTGCATGGGTGAAGGGCGCAAGCTTGCTATCTTTGCTATCGGGGGCAGGGGGTGCGGGCGCGCCAATTATTTGTTTATCAGTCATTTATTTGCTCGTATTTGCTGTCAGTCATGCGCAAAGCCTGCGGGTATGGGGGCTGTTGGGTGGGTTATGGCAAGGGCTTTGAAAAGTTCGCCCATTTGCTCGGGAGCAGTGAGGCGGTGCTGTGCGGCAGTCAATGTTTCTATTTTAAGTGACTCCACTTTGTCTCTCGCTCTTTTGTCATTATTGCCTGCTTTTTTCTGCGCCTGTTTTAATGCAGCAAAACGCGCTTCTATGCCTAATTGCTGTAAGAATGACC
>JAPPQG010000091.1:3458-6881 GCA_028816945.1 Alphaproteobacteria bacterium | reverse complement strand
TTGACCGCCATAAAATAGACGCGCAAGCCTCAGGTGAGGCGACCGAATAAATTGCATGTTCTAACATTAAAATACGGTTTGCCGTTGCCAATGCCAAAGCCCCGCCCGAGCCACCTTCGCCAACAATCACAGAGACAAATGGCACGCCAATTTGCAAACATTTATCTGTGCAACGGGCAATGGCTTCGGCTTGCCCGCGCTCTTCAGCGCCAATGCCCGGATAAGCGCCCGATGTATCGACAAGTGTTATGACGGGCAAATGAAACCTATCCGCCAATTCCATAACACGAATTGCTTTGCGATAGCCTTCGGGGCGCGCCATGCCAAAATTATGCTTGACGCGGGTTTGCGTATTATCGCCTTTTTCATGCCCTAAAATGGCAACCCGCCGCCCCTGCCAATTACCAAGCCCAGCAATAATCGCATGGTCTTCTGAAAAAAGCCTATCGCCGGCAAGGGGGATGAAATCTGTCACTAATTGGCTAACATAATCGCTAAAATGCGGGCGGCGTGGATGGCGGGCAACTTGCGTTTTCTGCCATGGGTCAAGGGTTTGATAAATCGTCTCAATCTGGTCGGCAATTTTGGCTTCTAATTGCGCCACTTCATCTAAAATATCGGCTTGCGGGTCGGTTTGTGCGGCCGCCCGCAATTCTTGGATTTTGCCTTCTAGGCTGGCAATGGGTTTTTCAAAATCAAGGTAAATTTGCATGGGCGCTCCTCTATGCTTATGCCTCTATGTCTATATATCTATCATGCTTTTTGCTTGCGCCCAATAGATATAAGGGCAGGCACAAATTATTATTCATTTATGGTTTGATTTTTTTAATTTTTGACTGATTTTCCGCGCTTTCTATTTCTCTATCTGTCCCTCGATTTGCCTCTATATTCGCCTCCACAGTCGATTGGGCGAGCGGGTGGCCGTGCTGCACGAGGGCTTGTTTGCGTGCTTCTAATATATGAGTATAAATCTGTGTTGTGGAAATATCCGCATGGCCTAGCATTTGTTGGACGGCGCGCAAATCGGCACCGTGTGACAATAAATGCGTCGCAAAAGCATGGCGCAAAACATGAGGCGAAATATGTTTATCGCCAAGCCCTGCCTGTATGGCAAGCTGCCCTAATATTTGCGTAAAACGTTGGCGGGTAAGGTGGCCGCCTTGCGCATGGGAGGGAAAAAGATAGGGTGATAAGCGGGTGCGGGCGTCTTCATCGCGTAGTTGCGTCCATTGGGTAAGTGCCTGTATAGCCGCCCCGCTCAATGGTATCATGCGTTCCCGCCCGCCTTTGCCGCGCACAATAAGATGTTGGCGTTGCAGATTTATATTTTGCCGCCGCAAAGTGACAAGTTCTGATACACGCAAGCCCGTTGCATAAAGCACTTCAATAAGACAAATTAAGCGCGTTTTTGTATGATAGGCAGATTTTGTCTCTTCTGGCAGAGTGCGGGTGGCAGCAAGCAATTTTTCTGTATCTGTTTCGCTCAACATTTTCGGCAATGGGCGCGTTGTTTTAGGACGGCTAATATTTTGTGACGGGTCATCAAAGCGACCATTTTCCTGCATAAGAAAGAGGTGAAATTTTTTAATAGCCGATAATTGCCGCGCTACACTGCTTGCCGCGCGCCCAAGTTTTGCTAAATGTTCCATAAAATCCGCAATATCTTCTTCCCTTGCCGATAAGGCATCACGCTTGCGCTGTGTGAGAAAATTATGATAAAGGCGTAAATCCCTTTTATACGCATCTAATGTATTTGCCGCCGCACCTTGTTCGGCAGCAAGCATTTCAAGGAAAGCATCTAGCCATGCAATATTTGCCACCGTCATGGGCTTACCGCTCCGCCTAAATGGCTTGCTTGCAAAACCAATAAATCACGCGCAATGGCTTGCGCTTGTTTGGTAAGGCCGATCGTTTTAAGACTTGTTAAAATGCGCCGCAAAGCCCCCATATGATAATTGCCCTGATAGGCTTGATATTCTAATGCAATCAAGGCTAGCACAATTACATCGCCACGCCGCGCTTTTGCAAGAGCCGCCTCCATTTCATCAAGCATGCGGGCAAGTGTTTTATCTTTAATGTCAGACGCCACTGCCTCTGTCAAAAAGGGCGGTACATTATAATTGAAAAGCGGCAATAGGGCGATTTCACTTCGAATATAAGCCACTTCATATGGTGCGCCCGTCTCTAACACAGCGCCTATCAAACTAACCTCCATAGGTGGCAAGCCACGAATGGCAGGGCTTTCATCACTTGCAACTGGTGTTTTTGCGCGCGCTATATCTTGCCCTAATTCCTGCTCTAATTGGCCTTCTGCCAATTCGCTCACAAGCCGAATTAAGCCTTGTAAATTGCGCCCGCGGGCAGACGGCAAGCCGCCTTGTTGGGTCATAAATATATCAAGCCAAGTTTGGGCGCGTTCATACTCACCAAGCCAAATCAGCGCCGGCACAATATAAGTGACAAAATCTGTTGTCGTGTGATTGGATAAATCAGGCGTTAAGCGGCGCAAATAGGGCGCGGTGGTTTGCACCACAACCGGCCATTTATCCGCAACAAGCCCATTTTTGAGGAGCGATTGCAAAATCTCTATCTGCCCTTTTGGCGTGACCACTTCATCTATCAGCCGTAATTGACGGGCGCGCTCGATAATCGGGGATATAGGGGCGGTTTCATTTTCGCTCGTTTTATTTTCGCTCATTGCATTTTCATTCAGTGCATTTTCGCCCGTTACATTTTCAACGGGGAGCGGGCTAGTTGCTAAATCCACAGATTGGGCTAATGAAAGCAGATAAGACGGGGCGATATGGCCGGCGGCAATGCCGCGTTCGGCAAGTAAAAGCCGCGTCTCAATGGGCTGTCTTGGGTCTTTTGCAAATTTGCTTACAAAACTTGACGGCACTAAAACGGCTTGGGGTGGCGGAATTGTAATAGCTGCTAAATCCAACAAGGCGGCCTGCATAATTGTTAAACGCTCTTTGCCCCTATCTTTATATCTCGTTTTAACTGCATTTTTTGTCATTGCTTTTTGTGCTAGTGCCTCTTTGGGTGGCCAAAAATCATGCGGGGGGGTAATATTGGCGGTTAGCACAAAGAGCAAATCCATAAACAGCGCATCTTTCATCCCGCTTTCACGGGCAATATCCACTGTGAGACCAGCGGCGGCAAAATCGCCTGCTTTGACTTGGCAAAAGCCCCGTAATTGCAAGGCAAAATCCCTTTGCGGGGCGGATAGGGAAAGGCGGGACAAAGCGCCCAAATGGCTACAGGCGGCGATATGGTCGCCCTGTGTGAGGGCAGCTTCAGCAGCAATTTGCGCCACCGCAGGGTCACGCTTCGCCGCCCCCGTCATCTCAATAAGGGCTTGCACAGATGCCGTCTCACCAAGCGATAATAAATAGCCAAGCCGTTGGGCGAAAAAACTAT
>JAPPQG010000091.1:0-2544 GCA_028816945.1 Alphaproteobacteria bacterium | reverse complement strand
CAATTAGCAAAAACAATTATTTTGACAGGCATGATGGGGGCAGGCAAATCCACCATAGGCCGCCTATTGGCAAAACAATTACACTGCCAATTCCAAGATAGTGATGCGGAAATTGAACGCCAAGCCAATATGTCTATCGCGGCTATTTTTGAAAAATATGGCGAAGCAGATTTTCGCAAGCGAGAAAGGCAAATGATTAGCAAACTATTAGACGCCCCCCCAATGATTATCGCCATAGGGGGCGGGGCTTTTATGGACCCAACCATACGCAACCAAATTAAAGAAAAAGCGATTTCAATATGGCTTAATGTCCCGCTTGCAACATTAGTGCAGCGCATTGAAAAGCAAGCGAACAAAGATGATAAAACGAGTTCCTCTATACAAAGACCGCTCTTAAAACAAACAAATATCGAGCAAACGCTTGGCAAATTACTTGCTGAACGCCAACCCATTTATGCAGAAGCCGATATTATTATTGAAAATAACACCCCTGCCCCAAATATAGAGGAGGCGCAGACAAAAACACTGAATGCGATTATTGCAGAATTATCTGCTTGTGCTATGCTTATATGACATGAGCTACAATAATTTGCACAAAGCATAGTGGAGCTATTAAGTGACAATGGAAACAATACGGGTTGCATTTGCCGAGCAAAACAGCATACGAGATTATGATATTCTCATCGGTCAAGGCCTATTGGCGCAAGCAGGCGAACGCATTGCCGCTTTATTGCCGTGTCACCGTGTGGCTATTGTAACCGATAATATGGTGGCGGCGCATTATTTGGCACCTTTAGAGCAAGCTTTAAGCAAAGCCAATATCCGCCATTGCAGTAAAATATTGCCCGCCGGCGAAGGGACAAAAACCTATGCACAGTTAGAAACATTAACACATTTTCTATTGGAGCAGAAAATTGAACGCAATGATATTATCATTGCCTTAGGTGGTGGGGTGATTGGCGATTTAGCAGGCTTTGCGGCCGCTATTTTGCGGCGCGGCATTGCTTTTGTGCAAATACCAACCAGCCTGCTCGCGCAAATAGATAGTGCGATTGGTGGCAAAACAGGCATTAACACGCCACAAGGGAAAAATCTAATCGGTGCCTTCCACCAGCCCGCCCTTGTGCTAGCCGATATTGACCTATTAACAAGCCTGTCTGACCGCCATATGCGGGCGGGCTATGCGGAAATTATCAAATATGCGGCAATTATGGATAAGGATTTTTTTGCTTGGTTGGAAACACATAGCAAAAGCTTGCTTGCCCGCGACCCGCAAACTTTAATAACCGCGATTAGCCGTAGTTGTGCGATTAAAACCGCCATTGTCACAAATGATGAACGCGAACAAGGCCACCGCGCCTTGCTTAATTTAGGCCATACATTCGGCCATGCCTATGAGACTGTGACGAATTATTCAGACAGGCTTTTGCATGGGGAAGCGGTTGCTTTGGGCATGTGTTTGGCTTTTCAATTTTCAGTTCGCTTAAACCTCTGCCCGCAAGCCGATTGTGCGCGCCTTTGCGCCCATATTAAAAGCGCGGGCTTGCCGATTGACCCGCATGAGATTGACGGCGCACCTTTTGACAGCGACACGCTTATAGATATTATGACGCAAGATAAAAAAGCGCGTGATGGTGTGATACGGTTTGTGCTTACCCGCGGCATAGGTGAAGCCTTTATCCATGAGCAAATTGATGAAGCAGAGTTGCGCGCCTTTTTGCAGGCCCCAAAAAAACATAAAACACAAACAGACAAAACAAACATAAAGAGCAAACAAATAAACAAACATAAAGGTTGTTAAATGCTTTCTTCATTTCTCTTGCTGATTAGTTTTATCTTGCTGTTAATTGTCTTATCGGGCTTTTTTTCTGGCTCAGAAACCGCCTTAACAGCAACTTCGCGCGCCCATATGCACAGGCTTGCCAATAGTGGCAATCGGCGCGCTAAAACTGTTAATTATTTGCTTGCCCAACGCGAAAGGCTGATAAGTGCCATTCTGCTCGGCAATAATCTCGTTAATATATTAGCCTCAGTCCTTGCCACAAGCCTCTTTTTGCAGCTTTTTGGGGAGACAGGGCTTATTTATGCAACTTTGACTATGACAGGTCTCGTTGTCATTTTTGCCGAAGTGCTACCCAAAACCTACGCCATTTTAACGCCTGACCGCACGGCTTTACGGGTGGCTTATATTATACAGATTTTTGTTTTTCTCTTTTCGCCCTTCACTTGGGCTTTGCAACATAGTGTGCAATATATTATGCGCTCACTTGGCTTTGATAGTAAAAAGACAAAACGTTTTCTGCCTGCCCATGAAGAAATACGCGGCGCCATTGATTTGCACCATAGCGAAGATGCTGTAACAAAAGGCGACCGCGATATGTTAGGCGGTATCCTTGACCTAAAAGATTTAACCGTGGGCGATGTTATGGTGCATCGCAAAAATATAATGATGATTGAAGTTAATTTGCCCGCGTCTGAAATTATCAAACAGGTTTTAGAAAGCCCCTATACACGCATTCCACTTTGGCAGAGCGAGCCAGAAAA
>JAPPQG010000194.1 GCA_028816945.1 Alphaproteobacteria bacterium | reverse complement strand
CTTTATATTTTCAGGCTTTTTTGCCTTCTTTGGGGGCGTTTTCTTTTTATCCTTCGGCTTTATGATAAGAGGTGCATTTTCTGTCCCTATAGGCTTTGGTGCAGTTTGTTTGGCTTTATCTTTTGCCTTGTTTTTTGCCTTGTCTTTTATTTGACTTTTGGCTGTTTTAGTGCGTTGCTTTTTAGGCGTTGCCTTTTTCGCCTTTTTCTCTGCTTGCGGTTCGGTTGGCGGTTCAATTTGCAGTTCGGGCATATTCGGCAATTTTGCGCTCTGTGTAGAATCTGCTTTTACATTATCTGCCTTTGCATTATCGGCTTTTCTGCGGCGGCCACCGCGCCGCCCCCGCCGCCTTCGGCCTCTATTTTCTGCTTTTGATTGCGGCATATCCATATCCAAATCACCATCCATGCGCACTAATTTTGTTTTGCCGTTTTTATTTGAGATAGTAATTTGCTGCGCCGTTAATGTGCTATCCCGCTTGATACGAATGGGACTATTTATTTTGTCCTCAATGGCAATAAGATGCGTGCGTTTTTGGTTCAACATATATTCAGCCGCATCGGGTAGCATGCTAACAATTATTTCCTGCTCTTCCATTGGGGCTTGTGTTTTTTGTTGCTGTATTTTGTCCGCCTCTTCTTCTATCACGCGCAAAATCTGCAAAACACGGCTTTCAACTGAACGCACTAACCCCGTGCCATTACAATGCTCACAGCGCACACTACTGCCTTCTAATACGCTTGCCCGCATGCGTTGGCGGGACATTTCAAGCAGACCGAAAGGGCTAATACGGCCAACCCGTATGCGGGCGCGGTCATGTTTGAGTGCCTCTTTTAACTTGCGCTCTACCGCTCGATTATGGCGTGGCTCAGTCATATCAATAAGGTCAATCACTAAAAGCCCAGCAAGGTCGCGCAAGCGCATTTGCCGTGCCGCCTCTTGCACAGCTTCTAAATTGGTTTTCTGTGCGGTTTGTTCAATACTATGTTCTTTTGTTGCCTTGCCCGAATTAACATCTATCGCAACAAGGGCTTCTGTTTGGTTAATGACGAGATAGCCACCCGATGGCAATGGCACAACAGGATTAAACATAGAGGCTAATTGTTCCTCAATGCCGCTTTCTTGGTAAAGCGGTGTTGTGCCTTTATATAATTTTACCTTGCGGGCATGGCTGGGTATAAATGATTTCATATAATTGCGGGCTGTTTTATAGCCGTCTTCGCCCTGTACAAGAATTTCGTCAAAATCCTTATCATATAAATCGCGAATAACGCGTTTGATAAGCGTGCCTTCCTCATGGATAAGGGCGGGGGCGGTGCTTTCTAGGGTGAGTTTGCTGATTTTCTCCCATGTGTTGGTGAGATATTGATAATCACGCTTGATTTCAGTTGCTGTGCGCTGTGCGCCCGCTGTGCGGATAATCAACCCTCTGCCATCGTCCAAATTTAAGGCACTAACAATTTTTTTCAAATGTCGGCGTTCAGCGAGACTCAAAATTTTACGGGAAATGCCACCGCCACGCGCCGTATTCGGCATAAACACACAATAACGACCCGCTAATGACAGAAAACTCGTTAGGGCAGCCCCCTTATTGCCGCGCTCTTCTTTAACAACTTGCACTAAAATAACTTGACGGCGTTTAATCACTTCTTGGATTTTATATTTTTCTACAAATGCTTTGCGCCATGCACTTGTTGAGGCTTCCTCTTGTGCATCTTCGCCAATATCCTCAACGGTGTTGGCAGATTCATATTCTTTGCCGTTTGTTTCCCCATTTGCGTCTAGCTCTGTTTCTTTATCTGTCGCTTTATCTAGTTCTTTATCTTTATCTGTCTCTTTCCCTGCCTCTTTATCTTTTTCTATATCTTTCTCTCTATCTTTTTCTGGGGGCGCGGCAGTCTCTTCTAAATCAGTTGCCTCCGTGTCCGTCATAATATGTTCGCGTAGCAAAGCTTCGCGGTCGGCTTTGGGAATCTGATAATAGTCGGGGTGAATTTCGTTAAAGGCAAGAAAGCCCTGACGGTTGCCGCCATATTCTACAAAGGCAGCTTGTAGGGATGGTTCAACTCTCGTAATTTGCCCGAGATAAATATTACCGCGTAGGCGGCGTTTGTTTACGGATTCGAAGTCGAATTCTTCGACTTGCGTGCCGCTTAACACAGCGACTCGCGTTTCTTCTAGATGACTGGCATCGATTAATAT
>JAPPQG010000196.1 GCA_028816945.1 Alphaproteobacteria bacterium | reverse complement strand
TAATAAGGGCCGTTTTAATAAGGGCCGTTTTAATAAGGGCCGTTTTAATAAGGGCAATTCTAATAGGGGCGGGATAAATAGCGACCTTGTGGCTTGCCGACAACTTTGCCATCTTCATAAATGCTTTGCCCGCGTAGGAAAACCTGCATAATTTTGCCCGTTAATTCCTGCCCTTCAAAGGGCGTATAGCCCTGCCCTGATTCAGACTCAGCGGCGCGCACAATAAAACTTTTATCGGGGTCGAGCAAAACAATATCAGCATCCATATGCGGTGCTAAATCGCCTTTATTATGCAAACCATAGCGGCGGGCGGGATTAAGGCAAACAAGTTCTGCCATGTGTTGATAAGACATGCCCCGCTTGCGCCCTTCGGAGACAAGACCTGATAGCAAATACTCTGTCCCGCCGAAACCAGATTTAGCAAGAAAAACTTCATCCGGCTTTTGGCGGTCGGTTTTCATTTCCTCTTTACAACAGGCATGGTCAGAGCAGACCCAATCCACTTGCCCCGCTAGCACCGCCTCCCATAAGGCTTCTACATCTTCACGCGGGCGAATGGGTGGATTAACTTTTGCATGCAAGCCACAAGGGGAATCGACATCCAGTAATAAATGACCGATGGTCACTTCTCTTTTGAAATTGATATGTGGGAAAGCAAGCGCCATGCGGGTGGCTGCATCCAATGCCTTAAAGGATGATAAATGTAATAAATTGATATTCACACAATCTGTTTCATGGGCAAGATAGGCGGCTATGGAAATGGCAAGGCCTTCCGAATGGGGCGGGCGTGACTCATGATAGGCACGCAAGCCACTTAATGTGCCATCTTCTTCAACTAATTTCGTATAGGCGGCCATAATTTCAGCCGTTTCACAATGTAGCGATAAACAAATATCATCTTTTTTTGATGGATACATATCCATCGATTTTTTAATCCCCCGCATAATAAATTCAAAATGGGCGAAGTCATATTTTTCATCAGGCGGGGTCATAAGAAAATCGCTTTGGTCGGTGGAGCGGCCGTGTAGCCCATAAGAGCCGTAAAACATAAAAATCTTAAAAGAGGTGACGCCAAATTTATCCACCAGCATAGGAATTTCCTCAATATGCTTTTTCATCATGGGGGCAAGATGATAGGCATAATCGACATAAAATCTATCTTTGGATATGTCTAACACTTCGGGATAAAAATCGGCATAGGGGCCGCTTTTATTGAGATAATAGGCGCCTGTGCGGATATAATTGAGCGATGAGGTCACCCCGCCCATCGCGGCGGCGCGGCTTTCTTGCAAAGCATCTTCGGCAAGCGGATTATAAATGCCTGTATGCATATGCGCATCGACAAGACCCGGAAAAGCCAATTTTTGCTTGGCGTCAATAATTGTCTGTGCCTGTGCTGTGTCTAAATCGGGTGCAAGTTCGGCTATTTTGCCATTTTTAATAGCAATATCTCCCTTTTCGACCGCATCCGCCTTTGGCCGCACAATACGGGCATTTTTGATAATGCAATCATATTGTTTTTCTGCCATATCTGCCTCATTTATGTGTTTCAATAATGTGTTCTAGTTATTTGTTTCAATAATTTGTTTAACCGCTATTTTGGCATGATTCTACAATTTATTCATCACCTTTTGCAATAATAGTTTATACTATATAGCAAATTAGGTTTGATATAAATCAATGCCCTATATGGCAAAAGCAAGGCAGATAGGATATGGGAAATGCAGAAAGCATAGAAAATATAGAGAGTGTGGCATGTCACGCATTGCACCATTAGAGCCGAAAAATTTAACTGCCGATATGGCAAACCTCATGAATCAAGCAACGCATTTTATGGGTTTCACCCCCAATGATGCGCTGATTATGGCGCGCCTGCCTGCTTTGGCGGAAGCCGTAAATGATATGTTGGCCGCCCTCTATGGCCCGAACGGCAAACTGCCTATTGAGATTAAGCGACTTGCGACACTTATTTTTAGCGCCGCGGCCGGTTGTACTTATTGCACCTCACACACCGCCTTTGGCGCCGCTCAACATGGCATTCCACAAGCAAAATTAGACGCGCTTTGGGAATATCAAACTTCCCCTCTATTTAGTGAAGCCGAGCGCGCCGCCTTACAATTAGCACAAACAGCAGCCTTTACCCCGCCCCTTGTGACAGATGAAATATTTGCGAATGTTAAAAATTATTTCAGTGATGATGAAATTATTGAATTGGTTGGCGTGATTGCCGTATTTTCTTTTTTGAATAAGTGGAATAGTGTATTAGCAACGGAAATTGAAAATGACCCGCTTTCCTTTATCCGCAAAAATCCAATTCCCCTAAATAAAGCAAATGATAAAGCAAAAGATAAAGCGAAAGATAAAGCGAATGACAAAGCAAATAGCAAAACAAGCAGAAAAGATTAACGAAAAACTTAATGAAAGGTTTAATGAAAGGTTTAATGAAAGGTTTAACAATGACAAAAGATATTAAGAATGATTGTGAAGGGCGTATTAAAACGGCAACTGTGTCGGCAAGCGACCCGCAAGCCGTGGCGGCCAGTTATGAAACCTATTTTGGTTATCAACGCATTTTAGAAACGCAAATTACAGATGAGGAAGCCCAGCTATGGGGCGCACAAAATATGGCAGGGCGACCGCTTATATTGATGGGGCCTGAAAGTGGCACAGAAGTTTATATCCGCATTGTTGGCAATGAGCCAGCAGACTATACGCCTTTGCGCAGCTATGGGTGGAATGCGATTGAAATTACAGTTAAAGATGCAGATGAATTGCATAAGCGTTTGCAAGACTCACCTTTTGAGATTATTGGCGTGCCAACCCTGCTCGATTTTTCTGATAAAATTTATCCCATGCAAGCGGTTGGCTTGGCGCAGGAAGTGTTTTACCTAAATGAAGTACGCGGCGATTTGCCCGCTTATGATTTGCCGCTTGCGCGCAGTTTTGTCGACCATATTTTTATTATGATACTTGCCACACCCGATATGGATGATGCGATAAAATTTTATACTGAAAATCTTGGTTGGTCGCAGGGCAATGCCTATTTCACAAAATATAGTGTTATCAATGATGCGTTCGATTTAGATGAAGAAACACCGCACCATTTATCTATGACTTGTGTTGGGCGCGATGTAAATAATGAAGTCGACCAATATCCCAAAAATACAACACAAAGAATAAGCCGCCCCGACCTATTGCCGCCGGGCATTGCTATGGTGAGCTATACAGTGCAAAGCCTTGACGCTGTCAAAGCCCCCTTTATTGCCCCGCCCCAGCGTTTCGCCCATGCCCCTTATAATGGGCGCAGAGCAGGCGTTTGCATTGGCAATGCGGGCGAATTGATTGAATTGATTGAGCTCGATGAGACTAAATAATATAGGGAGGAGATAATCGCATGGAGACACAGCAACTCATTAACCAATTAGCGCAAATTTTGGGGGCGGAACATGTTATCACAGATGAAGCAGAGTTGCGCTATTTCAGCCAAGATGTGTTTAGCGAAGCCACGCCACCTGTGCTTGTCGCACAGCCCGCCAATATAGAGCAATTAGCCGCAACTGTGAAACTCGCCACTGACGCCAATTATGCCATTATACCGCGCGGCGGCGGGGCGTCTTATACATTAGGCTATGTCAATGAGATAGAAAATGCTGTCCTATTTGACTTATCGCGCATGGATAAAGTGGTCGAGGTCAATTTGGAGGATATGTATGTCACTGTGGAAGCAGGTTGCCGTTGGGAGAGCCTGCATAAAGCCTTGCGTGATACGCCTTTTACCACGCCCATGTGGGGGACATTATCGGGCCTAACCGCAACAGTTGGCGGCGGCATGTCACAAAATTCAGTATTTTTCGGCACCGGCTTACACGGCACAGCAGCCGATAGTGTAATTGGCATGGAAGTCGTGCTTGCCAATGGCGACATTATTAAAACAGGAAGCGGGGCGCAGAAAAACAGCCTACCCTTTTTGCGCCATTTCGGCCCCGATTTAACTAATTTATTTACTGGTGATAATGGGGCGCTTGGGATTAAGGGGAAAATTACTTTACGGCTTATCGCGCGCTTGGCCGTTCATAGACATGCCTCTTTTGATTTTCCCGATTATGAGTCAGCCCTTTCTGTCATGGCACAAATTGCTCGGGAAGGATTGGCAAGCGAATGTTTTGGCTTTGACCCATTTTTACAGCAACAAAGAATGAAGCGGGAGAGTCTCGTTAAAGATGTGCAAACGCTTGGCAAAGTTATTAGCGGCTCTCGCTCCCTATTAGGCGGTCTTAAATCAGCATTGGAAATTATGCTTGCTGGTCGCCACTATATGAAAAATGTGCGTTATAGTTTGCATGTGACAATGCCGCATAAAAACCATATTGGCGCATGGCAGGCAGAGCGGCGCGTCACGCAACTTGCCAAAAGAGCAGGCGCGCGCAAAATTGCCAATTCCATACCTAAAATTATGCATGCCAACCCCTTTATGCCGCTTAATACAATGGTCGGGCCGCAAGGGGAGCGGTGGGTGCCTGTGCATGGCATTGTCCCGCATTCAAAGGCGCAACAAACCATAGAGGCACTAGAAGCCCTTTATGAGAAAGAAAAATCGCTGACCGATGAGATGCAAATCGGCATAGGCTGTTTGTTTATGAGTGTCGGGCCATCGGCAACATTGCTTGAGCCTGTCTTTTTTTGGCCTGATAAATTATTTGACTTTCACCATCGCCATGTTGAAAAAGCCGTTCTCGACCAGCTGACCCCTGCGCCTGAAAATAAACCCGCTTATGAAGCCGTCCAGCGTTTGCGTGCCGCGGCGATAGATGTTTTAGCAGAACATGGCGCGGTGCATTTTCAGCTTGGCCGTCTTTATCCCTATAAGCAAATGCTTAATGAGGAAAATTTTGCGTTCTTAAAGCAAGTCAAAAACACGCTCGACCCGCACGGGCGCATGAATCCCGGCGTGCTTGGGCTTGGTTTAGATTAAACGCATATATTATTTGCCTAGATTAAGTGCCTAGATTAGGGTTTAGATTAAATAGCTAGATTAAATAGCTAGATTAAGCGCATATATTAGTTGCTTAGATTAGATAGCTAGATTAAGCGCATATAGCATTGGCCGAATATAGATTTAGCCTTATAGTTTGATAATGGTTTTGCCAAAATTATTGCCACGCATGAGGCGGCAGAAACTTTCCGGTGCTTGCGCCAAACCTTCGGCTACATCTTCTTTATAGGCAATAGAGCCATCGGCCAACCAGTCAAGCACATCGCTTACAAAATCTGCTTGCCGATGCACATGGTCATAGACAACAAGGCCACGCACAGTTGCACGCGCTTTAATAATCGCGCCGGGATTGGGGCCGGGGGGCAATTTATCATCATTATATTGTGCCATAAGACCGCATAAAACAACCCGCGCCCCAACCGCTAAACGCCATATGACCGCCTCCAATATATCGCCGCCAACATTGTCAAAATAAATATCCACGCCATCGGGGCATAATGCGTCAATCCGTTCGGCAACATTTTCTTTATGATAATCAATGCATGCCGCAAAGCCTGCTTGCTCGACCGCCCATTGACATTTTTCTGCACTGCCCGCAATGCCAATCACGCGGCACCCATATATGCGGCCAATCTGCCCGACCATTGAGCCAACCCCGCCGGTTGCGGCTGATACGACTAGCACATCGCCCTTTTTAGGCTCGCCTAAATCCAACAAGCCCGCATAGGCGGTTAGCCCCGGCATGCCCAATATGCCAAGCGCAAGAGAGGCAGGCTGGATACGCGGGTCGACAAGGCTGGTTTGTGTGCCATTGCATATTGCGTGACTTTGCCACCCGCCGTGAAAGCAGAGCATATCGCCAATTTTATAATCATCATGTTTGCTTTCAATCACTTCGCCTATTGTTTGGCCAAGCAATGTGTCGCCTTCATGGACTGTGCCTGTAATATGGCGGCCTGAAATCTGCCCACGCATATAAGGGTCAAGCGATAAATAATGTATTTTGCATAATGCCTCACCTGCTTGCGGGACAGGCATATCCACTTCGCGTATGTCAAAATGCTGCGGCTCGGGGATATGGTCGGGGCGTTTTTTTAGGAAAATCTGTGTGTTTTTGGCGTCTGTCATTGTGTCCTCTATATTTTCTCTTTGTGTTTCGGCTTGCTATTCGGTCATTATTATATTCTATAATTATACTCTATAATGTTTGTAAATGAGCGGGGCAGGCAAGTAAAGACCCTATCTGTAATAAATAATGATATAATGATATATGACAAAAATATATGACAATATATGCTAATATCAGTTGCGAACAATTATAAGCACAGCAAGCCCAAAATATATAGAGAAAAATATGACTGAAAAACCTGACCCCCCCAAATCTTTCGACCCGCCCGAACCTATTGACCCCTATTATGCAATAGGTTTGCAAACCCGCCTTGAAGCAATAAATCATTGCCAAAACCGCAAACAAGCACACAAAGTGATGATGGGTGCGTTGGAGCGTTTGGCGGCGGAAATTGCCAATACAAAACGGTTTATTGGCGAAGATGTGCGTTTGATTGTGTTGCCTGAATATTTTCTTTCTTCTTATCCTATGGGGGAAAGCGTAGATGAATGGGCGCAAAAGGCATGTTTGACCCAAGATGCGCCCGAATATAAGCAATTATGCAAAATCGCAGAGGAAAATAATTTATTTCTGTCGGGCAATGTTTATGAATTGGATAAACATTTTGATGGGCTTTATTTTCAAACTTCATTTATTATCGACCCAAAGGGGGAGGTCATTTTGCGCTATCGGCGGCTCAATTCCATGTTTGCGCCAACGCCACATGATGTATGGGATAAATATTTATCTATTTATGGGCTAGACGGTGTCTTCCCCGTTGCCCGAACACCAATCGGGCAGTTGGCC
>JAPPQG010000191.1 GCA_028816945.1 Alphaproteobacteria bacterium | reverse complement strand
GCCCCCGCCCCAATTTTACCACCCCTTGACCTTGACGCAAGCCCCGAACTCCCGCCTTTACCCGCTCAATAGACAGAAAAATTGCTTAATTCCATTTATTGGAATTTATGTATTTTTTTCTCGCATATTATTTTATTTTCATGTATCCTACACGCCCATGGCGCGATACATATTCATAACAGGCGGCGTGGTTTCTTCTCTTGGCAAAGGGCTAACATCAGCTGCGCTTGGCGCATTATTACAGGCACGCGGCTATCGTGTGCGCTTGCGCAAACTCGACCCCTATCTTAATGTCGATCCGGGGACGATGAATCCCTATCAGCATGGCGAGGTTTTTGTGACCGATGACGGCTCAGAAACCGACCTTGATTTAGGCCATTATGAGCGTTTTACAGATGTGCCTGCCAATAAGGGCGACAACATTACGACAGGCCAGATTTACCAAACCGTGATTAGCAAAGAGCGGCGCGGCGATTATCTTGGTGGCACAGTGCAAGTCATCCCGCATGTAACAGATACAATTAAAGATTTTCTATTAAAAGATACAGAGGAAGTGGATTTTGTCTTATGCGAGATTGGCGGCACGGTTGGCGATATTGAGGCTTTGCCATTTTTTGAAGCCATTCGCCAGTTGGGGAATGAGTTGCCATGCGACGAGTCGCCCCGCGATGAGTCGTCACGCAACGAGTTACGACAACAAGCAGCTATTTTCATCCACTTAACCTTACTGCCTTTTCTGCCCGCGGCGGGTGAAATGAAAACCAAACCAACACAGCATTCTGTCAAAGAATTGCGTTCTATTGGCATTCAGCCCGATTTATTGGTTTGTCGGTGCGACCGCCCCATTCCCAAAAGTGAAAAGAGCAAAATTGCTTTATTTTGCAATGTGCGGGAAAGTGCCGTGATTGAAGCCCGCGATGTCGATTCTATCTATGCCGTGCCAGAGGCTTATCATAAAGAGGGGTTGGATAGTGAAGTGCTTGCTGCTTTTGGCATAGATAATGCGCCACCGCCCGATTTAGCGCGTTGGCGGCGTGTGGTTGCCCGTGTGCGTGAGCCAGACGGGGAGGTCAATATCGCCATTGCAGGCAAATATACTGAATTGCCTGATGCGTATAAATCGCTGATTGAAGCCCTCCAACATGGCGGGATTGCCAATAAAGTGAGGGTCAAGTTGGATTGGATTCCAGCCGAAGTTTTTGCCGGTGAGGACATGGCGCGTTTGGAAAAAATGCATGGCATTTTAGTGCCGGGCGGTTTTGGCGAACGCGGCACCGAAGGCAAAATTGCTGCTGTGCATTTTGCCCGCACACGGCAAGTGCCGTTTTTTGGCATTTGCTTTGGCATGCAAATGGCTGTATTAGAGGCGGCGCGCCATATGGCGGGCATAAAACATGCGACTTCGGGCGAATTTAGCGACCAAAAACAAAGCGAAAATGGCGCAAATAAAGGCAAATTGTTGATTGGCTTAATGACAGAATGGCTGAATGGCAAGCAATTAGAAAAGCGCGGGCTAAATACCGATATGGGCGGCACAATGCGACTTGGCGCATTTACGGCAAAACTAAAAAAAGGAAGCCATGTTGCAGACATTTACGGCACAGATGAAATATCCGAACGCCACCGCCACCGCTATGAAGTCAATATGGCTTATCGGGAGCAGTTGGAAGCGGTTGGCCTCGTTTTTTCAGGCATTTCACCAGACGGGCTATTGCCTGAAATTATTGAGATTCCCGAGCATCCTTGGTATATTGGCGTGCAATTCCACCCTGAATTGAAATCCCGTCCCTTTGACCCCCACCCGCTCTTTGCCTCTTTTATTGCTGCCGCAGTGACGCAAAGTAGGCTAGTATAAGCGCAGGATATGGCTATGACATTAGAACTAAAAAATACAGGCATTCATATTGGCACACAGGGAGAACAGCAAAGCCTCGTTTGCATTTTAGGGCTAAATGTGCTTGAAGACCTCGACCTTGCACTTCATGTAGCTGATGAATTAAAGGCCATAACTACCGAACTTAACTTACCTTTTATCTTTAAGGCAAGTTTTGATAAAGCCAATCGCTCAGCCATACAAAATTATCGCGGGCCAGGTTTAGAAAAAGGGCTAGAAATACTTGCCGCCGTCAAAAAAGCCCATAATATCCCTATTGCAACCGATATTCACGAAGCCGCACAAGCGGTAGCGGTGGCGGAAATTGCCGATGTCTTACAAATACCCGCCTTTTTATGTC
>JAPPQG010000083.1 GCA_028816945.1 Alphaproteobacteria bacterium | reverse complement strand
AAGCCCTAAACAACAAAGCAAAAAGCGCAACTCATAAAATGGCTACATCCGCCCCCACTCCTTTACCAAAAGGTGCCGTGATTGGTATTTTAGGCGGCGGCCAATTAGGCCGTATGTTGGCCCAAGCAGCTGATAGGCTTGGCTTAAAGAGCCATATTTACTGCCCCGCAACACAAGACGAAAACAACAGACAGTTAGCCCCCGCCGCGCAAGTCGCCAATTTTGCAACACAAGCCGCCTATGATGATAAAGCGCACCTAACAGAGTTTGCTAAATCCGTCCATGTCGTGACTTATGAATTTGAAAATGTGCCATTAGATACAATTCATTTTTTGCAAGCCCATGTGCCTGTGCGCCCCAATGCCAAAGCCTTGCAAACGGCACAAGATAGACTCACTGAGAAAGAATTTATGCGTCGCCTGAATATCACCACAGCTGATTTTGTCGATATTACGAGTTGGCAAACATTAGAGGCGGCATGCGCCCAATTTAACGGTAAGCTGATTTTGAAAACCCGTCACTTCGGCTATGACGGCAAAGGCCAATGGCATATTGACATAAAAGGGGACAAGGCAATAAAGGAAGACAAGGCAATAAAGGAAGACAAAACAATAAAGGGAAGCAAGACAATAAAGGGGGAAAAGGCAGATAAGACCAACCAACACACACTCCAAAACGCCTTTACGGCATTAGATGGGCGGGCGGCGATTGCCGAATCCTTTGTACCATTTGAACGGGAAATTTCAGTGCTTGGCGCCCGCGCCTTCGATGGCACAATAGCGGTTTTTGATAGTGTAGAGAATAGGCACGAAAAAGCGATTTTGCGACAAACTTTTGCGCCCGCTCATATTAGTGACTCTATGGCAGAGGCGGCGCAAGAAATTGCCACAAAATTATTAACGGCATTAGATTATATCGGCATATTGGCAGTGGAATTATTTGTTTGCGGTGATAAATTATTAGTGAATGAAATTGCCCCCCGCGTGCATAATTCAGGCCATTGGACACAGGATGCATGCCATACAAGCCAATTTGAACAACATATACGCGCCATAGCAGGCTGGCCGCTTGGCGACCCGACACGCCACCATGACGCTATCATGCGCAATTTACTTGGCGATGAGATTAACCACACGCAAGCCATACGCGACGAACCAAACGCAAAAATCCATATTTACGGCAAGCACACAGTTCGCCCGCAACGCAAAATGGGACATGTAAATTGGCTTTACCCATTGGGGCAACGCCCCCATGACTAGCATGAATTAGTATGGACTAGCATGAATTAGCAGGGGCTAACATAGATAGCATGGATAGGATAGGATAGTATAGGCTCACAGGGCTAACGCTTTTCACCATAGCGCCACCGCGCGAGCACAGCTAATGGGTCAGGAAAACGCTTTTTCAGCTCACGGAATTTGGCCTTGCCCGTCTCAATTTGCATGACATTTTCAATACGGCGGTCGAGAAAAGCCCAACTCTCGCGATGATTGGGGCTATTATCTTGCAACCAAAAAAGCCGCGTAGCGATATACACACTGCTTAAAATAGCGCGTTTGGAATAAAAATTACTATCTGTGCTTGTATCGCCCGCCGCCCGCCACATAGCATCGACAGTTGCGCCAAGCAATTTAGCTGCTTCTTTTGCATGAGCAGGCTGGGCGAAAAAATAGGCTGCTTTTCGAACAATATCCTTATCAGCCGCATCTATCTCTAATCGTGTGCGCACGGCTTGCGTGATACGCGCCCGCACTTTCATAGCGGGCAAATCCATCGTGGCTAATTTTTTTTCCATTTCATCTGTGCCGCGGGCAATGAAATAAATCGCCAAATCCAAGGCGCCGCGTGGAAAAGCCTTCCTTTTAACAGAGGGCTGAAAGCCCGCCGCCACAACGGCTTTATCTAAAACTGATTCGGTAAATCCTTCCACAGCCAATGCGGGCAAGGCAGAGTCCAATATCGCCGCCTGTGCGACAGGTGCGGCCTGTGCGGTCTTTTTATCTTGCGCGTCTTGCATATCTTGTGCTGTTTGTCCTTGTGAATCCTTATTCATATATCAAATATCGGGGGTTTTAGTGTCATAAACAAGCAAAATCGGCAATATAGGTCGATAAATGCGCCATAATAAATAGCGATTAAATAAAGCCTAGATAAGACTAGACAAAAGCGGGATTTTTTGCTATACAGACATATTAACCTATCAATAGGTTTTTATGAATAGGTTTTTAAGGTGCATATCACCCCTGCGCCAGCGATAAATGAAATATTAATTGAGGTATAAGAGTGCAAGTTACAGTCCGCGATAATAATGTCGATCAGGCTTATCGAGTGTTGAAGAAAAAACTTCAACGAGAAGGCGTATTCCGTGAAATGAAATTACGCGACCATTATGAAAAGCCATCGGAAAAGAAAGCGCGTGAAAGAACTGAGTCGGTGCGCCGTGTGCGTAAATTAGCACGCAAAATGGCACAACGCGAAGGACTCGTCACCAATAATCGCCGCCGCTAAAAAGGGGCTAAAAGGGTTGCTAAAACGGCTATTAAAATAGCTGCTGAAAACAGTTGCTAAAACGCCTTTATAATATTCTCGACCATTTTCTTCGCATCGGAAAATAACATCATTGTATTGTCGCGGAAAAATAATTCATTTTCCACGCCTGCATAACCAGACCCAAGACTGCGTTTAACAAATAAAACTGTGGCCGCGCGTTCAACATCTAAAACTGGCATGCCGAAAATAGGACTCGTTGGGTCAGTCTTTGCCGCGGGATTAGTCACATCATTTGCGCCAATCACAAAAGCAATATCAGCCTGTGCAAAGGCACTATTTATATCCTCCAATTCAAACACCTCATCATAAGGCACATTGGCTTCTGCCAATAAAACATTCATATGTCCCGGCATACGCCCAGCGACGGGATGAATCGCATAGCGCACTTTAACGCCTGCTTTTTTCAACATATCGGCCATTTCTCGTACAGCATGTTGGGCTTGCGCAACCGCCATGCCATAGCCCGGCACAATAATAACGGACGCGGCATTTTTCATAATAAAGGCCGCATCATCCGCACTGCCCTGCTTGACGGGGCGTTGTTCTACATCGCCTGCCCCGCCTGCTATTTCATCGCCGCCAAAACCACCCAAAATAACTGAAATAAAAGAGCGATTCATGCCCTTACACATAATATAAGATAAAATTGCACCAGAAGAGCCAACCAGCGCGCCAGTAATAACCAATGCCATATTATTAAGCGTAAAACCAATCCCCGCCGCCGCCCAGCCAGAATAGGAATTCAGCATAGAGACAACAACAGGCATATCCGCCCCGCCAATGGGAATGATAATGAGAAAGCCTAAAATAAAGGCAAGAATGGTAATCAATAGGAAAATAAGAGTCATCGCTTGGGTGGCAGGGTTTAAGGTGATATAGCTCACCCCCCAAATAATCCCGCCAAGCAAAGCAAAATTAAGCAAATGGCGTAAGGGCAAAAGAATAGGGGCGCCCGACATAATGCCTTGCAGTTTAACAAAAGCAATCACAGAACCTGAAAATGTAATCGCCCCAACCGCCAAGCCCAAAGACATTTCAACCAAACTCGCCCGATTGATAAGTCCCCCATCCACACCCAAATGCGCACCCAAATCAAAATTGAGAATGCCAAACGCATGGGGGGCTAAAAAGGCGGCCCAAGCAACCAAAACAGCCGCTAACCCAACGAGTGAATGAAAAGCAGCAACCAGTTGCGGCATGGCTGTCATAGCAATCGTGCGGGCAATAAAAGCACCTATTATGCCGCCAATCAAAATGCCAACGACAATAAATTGTAGATTGGTAATATTGCCTATATCAAGGTTGGCAAGGGTGACAGCAATCGCTAACCCCATGCCAAGCATGCCTAGATAATTGCCGCGCCTAGCTGTTTCAGGCGAACTTAATCCCCGCAACGCCATGATAAAACAGACGCTCGCCACAAGATAAAGCACAGCTGATATATCGGCACTGAGCATGATTATTTATCCTTTTTGCGATACATAGACAGCATTCTTTGCGTGACAAGAAAACCGCCAAATATATTAACCGCGGCTAGCACAATGGCAAAAAAGCCAAGCCAACGCGCCAAAATAATTGATTTATCCATGCGGACAGTTTGTTCGGCACTCCCTTCGATACCACCGCCGATATTCCCGCCAATACCAACAGCTATCAGCGCACCAACAATAATGACCGATGAAATAGCATTTGTGACAGACATAAGCGGTGTATGCAAAGCAGGTGTCACCGACCAGACAACATAATAGCCGACAAATATCGCCAATATAAAAATGCTTAATAAATAAATAATGGGCTGTATATCCATCAATGCGCCCCCCCATCCTGTTCGAGAGTCTGTTTGAAAGCGGGATGAATAATCGCCCCATTATGGGTTAGGCCGATATTGGCAATAATTTCATCATCCCAATCTGTGATAAAACCGCCTGTCTCCTTATCAAAAAACCCTTCCACAAAATGATATAAATTGCGGGCATAAAGTTCGCTTGCACTTGCCGCAAGTCGCCCTGCTACATTGTGATGGGCGATAATTGTAACACCCTTATGAGTGATAATATCACCTGCTTTTGACAGGCTACAATTCCCGCCTTGTTCGGCCGCTAGATCGACAATAACAGACCCTGCTTGCATGCGCTCTACCATTGCTTGTGAAATAAGTTCAGGGGCGGGACGGCCGGGGATAAGGGCGGTGCAAATAACAATATTTTGTGTTGCAATATGGTCGGCAATGAGTTCGGCTTGTTTTTTTTGGTAAGACTCACTCATTTCTTGTGCATAGCCTGCCTTTGTCTCGCCCGATTCATTTTCATCTGTCTCAACCATAATAAAATCTGCCCCTAGACTCTCTACCTGCTCGGCGGCGGCTTTGCGTACATCGGTTGCGCTGACAATCGCGCCAAGCCGTTTAGCAGTCGCAATGGCTTGCAAACCAGCAACGCCCGCCCCCATAATAAATATACGCGCCGGGGCAATCGTGCCAGCCGCCGTCATCATCATAGGCAAAGCGCGCTCATACACAGACGCGGCATCCAAAACCGCCTTATAGCCTGCTAAATTGGATTGCGAAGATAAAACATCCATAGATTGGGCGCGGGTAATGCGGGGCATTAATTCCATAGCAAGCGCATCAATGCCATATTCGGCACAAGCCCGCAATAAATCTTGGTTTTGATAGGGGGCAAGTTGGGCAATTAAAATCGCGCCTTTTTTAAGCGTTTTGAGGCGGGGAAGAGGCGGTGCCTGCACGCTAAGCACAATATCGGCTGTTTTAATAAAATCATCTGTTGCTAATTGGGCGCCGGCCTTTTGATAAATAGCATCTACAAAGCCTGCCTTTGCGCCTGCGGAAGGTTCAATGCCTATTGCAAAACCTAATTTTGCAAATTTTTTCACAGTTTCAGGTGAAGCCGCAACCCGCGTTTCCTCTGCCCTCTCCTCTTTTAGGACAGCCAGTTTGAGTGCCATTATCTCTTATCTCTATACTCTATTATCTTTATACTCTATCTTTATATTCTATCTCTATACTCTGCTTAATTGCATGCATTCAAATCACCCATTAGAGATGGCTCTAAATGAAAATGAAAAGAAATAATAATAATAGAATAAGGGCTGTGCCGAGCAAACCCCATTTTGAAAGATATAAAAACCATTTATACATTTGCAAATGCGCGGGCGCATCCATATCCTGTCCCCATTTGGAAACATCTTTATATTCATTTGCCATATTGCCTCTCCTTATTTATTGCCTCTCTTATTGTGCCTCTTTAATTTACTGCCTCTCTTTATTACCTTTCTTTATTAGCTCGCTCTATTGTGCCTTTCTATCTTTGCGCAGATTTTATCCCTGCCGCGCTTTGAAACGCTTATTGGCTTTATTTATCACATAAAGACGGCCGCGGCGGCGCACAAGTTGGTTTTTCTGGTGGCGCGCCCGCAGAGATTTTAGCGAATTTCTAACTTTCATTATTCAAACTCCAAAACGGAAATGATACGAAAATAACATGAAAATAGTTGAGCGAAACCGCCTCACCAATAATCACAGATAGGGATATTTAACCAAATATAAGCCGTCTGTCAATAATTTTAGAGTTAATAATTTGCCCTAGCCATTTTGCCTAGCCAATAATTTTCACTAGCCATTTCCCTAGCTAATCTGCCAATCACAAGCCGCCCATAAGGCTCGCACACACAATGCAGGTAGCTGATATAGGCGTATCGGGGGCTTGCCAAATGAAAAAAAATAAGGCAGACAATAGGGCAAGGACGCTTATATGATTGAAATTCTCACAAATAATATCCTATGGGGGCTTATCGCAGGTGGTTCAAGCCTTGTATTAGCACTTTTTATGTACCCATTAGCCCATAAATATGGATTCACGGACAAGCCCGGCGGCCATAAATATCATGACGGGGAAATCCCGTTTATCGGCGGGGTGTGTATTTATTTCACCATAGCTGTCACAGTGTTCGTGACTGAGACAGTTGAACCTGAACTCAAATGGCTCATCGGCACAGCAGGGCTTTTAGTGCTAACAGGCATGATTGATGATTTGTTTGACATGAGGCCCATCTATAAATTATTCGCACAAATTCTCATAACAAGCATTATGTGTTTTGGTTCGGCCGTCCATATTCAAACATTAGGCATATTGCCCTCTGGCTTTGTGCTAGATATTGGCATATTTGGCTATATTATAACCATTATTGCGGTTGTAGGCATTGTCAATGCCTTTAATATAATTGATGGGATGGACGGATTAGCCGGCCTGCTTGCTATTTTTGCCGTTGCAGGTATAGCCTTTGTCCTCACTTTTCTCAACCGCACAATTATTCACGGCACAGAACTTGTTGTGTTTTGCAGTGCGATTGGCGGCTATTTATTGATAAATATGGCGATTGTTAGCCGCCGCAAAATCTTCCTAGGCG
>JAPPQG010000094.1:3887-6984 GCA_028816945.1 Alphaproteobacteria bacterium | reverse complement strand
CGCGGGGGACGGGTTGTGACAGAAATAGATATGTCTAACATATTATCACCGTCTAGCAATTTACGGCTAATGGTTGTTTTGCCTGCCCCAGATGGTGAGGATAGAACGAGCATAAGACCCCGTCTAGTGATATTAGGGGCATTCGTATTGGTTGGCATAATATAGTCCCGCAATTAAATGAATATATAGAATCAATTACCCCGCTATTATAGCGCATACCGCACTATTTGGCATGATTTAGGATTCGCATTATATCAATTCCCGCTTATTTTTCGCCAATGTTTTACATTTTGATTATGCTCTTCCAAACTATCGGCAAAAACATGCCCGCCTGTGCCGTCTGCTACAAAATAAAGTGCGCGACTATCGGCGGGCTGTAACACAGATTGCAAAGCATCGCGCCCGGGATTAGTGATAGGAGATGGCGGCAAGCCATAAATAATATAAGTATTATAAGGCGTTGGCCGTTTTAATTCGCTCATCCGCAAAGGGCGACCCAAACTGCCTGCCCCGCCAACAAGCCCATAAATAATTGTCGGGTCCGATTGCAAGCGCATCTGCCGCCGCAAGCGATTGAGGAAAACGGCAGCAATTTTCGGCCGTTCAGCCGCCAAGCCTGTTTCTTTTTCAACAAGGGAGGCTAAAATAAGGGCTTCTTGCATGGAGTTAAGCGGTAAGTCTTGCTGGCGCATCGGCCATAGAGATTCCAATTCAGCCTGCATCGCAGCCTGCATGCGCGCAATAAGGGCGGCACGCTCAAACCCCTGCTCGACGAAATAAGTTTCAGGCAAGAGACTGCCTTCTTGTGGCATATCGGTGATGACCCCGTCAAGATATGGGCTTTCATTCAATAGAGCCATAATTTGTTGGCTTGTTAATCCTTCGGGGATTGTTATGGCATGCAATATGGATTTACCTTCGGTAAATAATTGCATCAGCCCATATAGGGAAATATGGGGTGGCACATGATATTCACCAGCGCGTAATTGACGGGCGCGCCCGCTCAATCGCACCCCAAAGCGAAATAATATCGGCGCATAGACAAGGTCAGAATCGGCAAGCTGGCGGGCAATTTGCGGCACAGTCGCCCCACGCGGCAAAGTGACGACAACCGCTTCATCTTGCCCATTAGGGAGAAAAAAAACTGCCGCTAAACTGCCTGCTAGGCTTACTACAATAAGCATATAGATAATCACAATAAACAAGAGCGGGCGTTTTGCGAATTGCTTGGCGAACTGTTCGACAAACAGTTCAGCAAACTGTTTGCTAAGCCATTGGATAAATTGTCTGCTTTTCATACGCCAACACCCAATGACTCATTCAACAGTCCTAAATATAAGCGACGCATTTGTGCCACCAAAACCAAAAGAATTAGACATAGCCGCTTTTAACTGCTTTTTCTTGGCCTTATGTGGGACAAGGTCAATGCTTGTTTCAACCGATGGATTATCCAAATTAAGCGTTGGCGGGATAATATTATCACGCAGGGCTAATATAGAAAAAATAGCCTCAACCGCACCCGCCGCGCCAAGCAAATGGCCGATAGCTGATTTTGTCGAGGACATAGACAGACCATTTGCCGCTTCGCCAAAAATTGTCTCAATCGCCCGCAACTCAATCTCATCGCCCAAAGGCGTAGATGTGCCGTGCGCATTGACATAGCCAATTTCCTCCAAAGCTAAATCTGTGCGTTTAAGCGCCGCCTGCATTGCCCGCAAGCCACCACTGCCACTTTCATCAGGAGAAGTGATATGATAAGCATCGCCCGATAGGCCATAGCCGACAATTTCTGCATAAATTTTTGCACCCCGCGCTTTGGCATGTTCATATTCTTCAATCACAATAATTCCTGCCCCTTCCCCCATCACAAAGCCATCGCGGTCTTTATCATAGGGGCGGGAGGCGCGTTCAGGCGTCTCATTAAAATGCGTTGATAAGGCGCGGCACGCCACAAAACCAGCTATGCCAAGCCGACAAATGCTTGCTTCTGTGCCACCTGCAATCATCACATCTGCATCATCTAATAAAATCAATCGAGCCGCATCGCCAATCGCATGCGCGCCTGTCGCACAGGCTGTGACAACGGCATGATTGGGGCCTTTGAACCCGTGTCGAATAGAGGTTTGCCCGCTAACGAGATTTATCAGCGCGCCGGGGATAAAAAATGGGCTGAGTTTGCGTGGCCCACGATCAGCCACTGTCAAAGCCCCTTGTTCGATACTATCTAGCCCGCCAATGCCTGAGCCAATCAGCACGCCGGTACGGCATTTTTGCATTTCCGTTTCCGCAACATAGCCCGAATCGGCAATCGCCATATCGGCGGCCGCTATGCCATAGAGAATGAAATCATCAATGCGTTTTTGCTCTCGTGGCTCGACCCAATCATCGGGGATGAATTCGTTTTGCCCGCGTTTTACCGAACATGCAATGCGACATGGCAAATCAGACGCATCAAATTGTGTAATCGGGCCGGCCCCCGATTGACCTGCAAGTAGATTCTCCCAACTTGCCTCAGCTGTCGCGCCCAGCGGATTTACCGAACCAACACCCGTGATAACAGCACGTCTCATAATATGTCTCCATATAATTTGTAAATCGGAAACATAGGCTCAAAGCCGCCCGCAAAACACGGCATTATTAACTAGGAGGCCTTTTTGATGAAATCGACTGCGTCAGCGAAAGTTAGAATGGATTCAGCCGCTTCATCTGGAATTTCAATATCAAATTCCGCTTCAAATGCCATAACGAGTTCAACCGTATCAAGGCTATCGGCACCTAAATCGTCAATAAAACTAGCCGAGTCAGTGACTTTTTCAGCATCAACGGCGAGATTTTCAACAACAATTTTCTTAACGCGTTCTTTAATATCGTCTTTATTACTATCGGTCATTTCACTATCCTATTTCTCTTTTTTACCATTGTTCAATCAAAATATGCAATGTGTATCAAGGAATTAACGAATCCCTTTGCTCCCTCACAAAGTTACTAACGGATGCTTACCATTGTTTAATGCTTTTGTCTAGCCCTTTGTTAGCCATATATTTCAAACGCTTCTTATGTCAGATACCCCTTATTTCAGCCCCTTTTTATTTTAGAC
>JAPPQG010000094.1:0-3740 GCA_028816945.1 Alphaproteobacteria bacterium | reverse complement strand
TAAATCATAATCATGCCGCCATTTACATGCAAGGTTTGCCCTGTAATATAGCCTGCTTCATCGCTAGCCAAATATAAAACAGCGGCTGCTACATCCCGCCCTTCCCCCAAACGACCAGCGGGAATGGCAGAGGCCAAATCCGCCCGTTGCGCCTCACTGAGCGCCTCTGTCATAGGGGTTTCAATAAAGCCCGGGGCGATGCAATTTACCGTCACACCACGCAAGGCGACTTCCTGTGCCACTGCTTTACTCATGCCAATCATACCCGCTTTTGCCGCCGCATAATTGGATTGCCCCGCATTACCCATTGTCCCAACAATAGAGGAAATGTTGATAATGCGTCCAAAGCGGTTTTTTATCATATTGCGCAGACTTATGCGGGCAAGCCGAAAGGCAGCTGTCAAATTAACATCTAGCACAGCCGCCCAATCTTCATCTTTCATACGCAAAGCAAGATTATCGCGCGTAATGCCCGCATTATTAACCAAAATATCAACAGGCCCAATTGCCGTTTCAGCGGCTTTCATCAATTCTGTTATGCCGTCTAATGTGGCAATATCAGCCGTTAAGGGAAATGCCCCTTCGCCCAATTCATCGGCAAGGGCTTGCAGAGCCTCTTGGCGTGTGCCTGTGAGGGCCGTCTTTGCGCCAGCGGCGTGCAAAATACGGGCAATTTCATTGCCAATCCCGCCCGATGCGCCTGTGATTAAGGCTGTTTTGCCACTTAAATCAAACATATCCTATCCCTCTATTATCTCTTTTGCTTCTTATACCCTATTTATTCATGTGATGCGACAAAAAGGCGTCGATTGTTTCAGGGTCGCCTAATGCGTCTAGCTGCAAGTCACGGTTTATGCGTCTTGCAAGGCTCGATAAAACTTTCCCCGCGCCAATTTCCACCAATTCTGTTACACTATTTTCAGCTAGAAATTCAACCGATTCACGCCAACGCACAACGCCCGTGACCTGTGTGATTAACTGTTCGCGTATTATTTCCGCATCCGTGCTAGGCTGTGCCGTAACATTGGCAATGAGTGGCACAAGCGGCGGGCGCATGTCTATATCAGCAAGGGCTTGTGCCATTGTTTCAGCGGCTGGTTGCATGAGCGGGCAATGGAAAGGCGCACTTACCGCCAATTCAACAGCGCGTTTAGCCCCCCGCTCTTTGGCAATCTCACAAGCGCGCGCAACTGCTTCGGCAGAACCAGAGACAACCACTTGGCCGGGCGCATTATCATTGGCCGCCCGACAAACCCCGCCTGCCGTTTCAGCCTCACTCGCAATCGCAACAATTTCAGGGAAAGCAAATCCCATAATCGCCGCCATACTGCCCTGCCCCATAGGCACGGCTTGTTGCATGGCTTGCCCGCGAATTTTTAACAGCCGCGCCGTATCCGCAAGGGAAAAGACGCCCGCCGCGGCCAATGCCGAATATTCACCAAGACTATGACCTGCGACATAAGCGACATTATCTGCCAACTTAAAACCGCCACTCTCTAACGCTTTTATGACCGCCAAAGAGACGGCCATAAGGGCGGGTTGGGCATTTTCTGTTAAAGTAAGTTCCTCTTGTGTGCCGTGCCACATAAGGTGCGATAGAGACTGCCCTAATGCCTCATCTACTTCGTCAAAAACCGCCTTTGCAGACGGATAGGTGGCCGCAAGGGCCTGCCCCATGCCAATTAGCTGACTCCCCTGTCCGGGGAACATAAATGCCCGACTCATCAATAATGCTCCAAATTATGCCCTATCATATAGCAAAATCAAAATAACACCGCAGGCAGAATAATGACGGCTTGCAAAGCCCTATAAGAAAGTGTATATGTAGCGCACATAATCAATTTAACACAGTCAATTTAATATAATTCAATTTACAATTTAATATAATTCAATTTAATATAATTAGGCCGATATAGTTAGGTCAATATAGATATAATTTAATATAATCAGGTCAATATAGATAATTAAGGTGGAATAATATATGGCACTCTATGAGCATATTTTTGTTTGTCGTCAAGATATTTCGCAACAACAAGTGGAAACCCTTATGGAAAAATTTGGGTCAGTTGTGTCTGAAAATGGCGGCAAGATAGGCAAAACTGAATATTGGGGCTTACGCAATATGGCCTATCGTATAAGGAAAAACCGCAAAGGGCATTATTCGCTAATGAATATCGATGCCCCACATGCGGCCGTTGCGGAAATGGAACGGCAAATGCGGCTCACTGATGATATTATCCGCTTTATGACTATTCGGGTCGAGGAACATGATAATGAGCCGTCTGCACCTATGCAGATGAAAAACCGTGAAAGGACACGCGACAAAGCACGATTAGAGCGTTTTGATGATGCCGCTATTGAGGACATGGAAGCGAGTCTAGACTCAACGAGTCGAGACTCATCGAGTCCAGATTCAGCGAGTCGAGACTCATCGAGTCGAGACTCAGCGGGGCTAGCCTCAGCGAGTCGAGACTCAGCGAGGCGAGCCTCAGCAGACGCAACAGATAATACTGATAAAACAGACAAGGCTGATAAAAATGAATCGGCAAAAACAGAAACAGATAAAAAAGCAAAAACGGATGACAATTCATGAATGTAAATAAAAAACCCTTTAACCGCCGCAAGAAATCCTGCCCTTTTACAGGCACGCATGCACCAAAAATTGACTATAAAGATGTGCAATTACTTAGGCGTTATGTATCGGAGCGCGGGAAAATCATCCCCCATCGCGTGACATCTGTCTCTGCTAAAAAGCAACGCGAATTAGCAACCGCCATTAAGCGCGCCCGCTTTCTAGCCCTTATGCCTTATACGGCCGAATAATAGGAGCGGGGCTTATGCAAATTATCTTGTTAGAACGGATTGCTAAACTTGGGCAGATGGGCGATGTTGTGACCGTCAAAGATGGCTATGCGCGCAATTTTCTCTTGCCAAGTGGCAAAGCCTTGCGGGCGAATAAGCAAAATCTAGCGCATTTTGAGAAAGAGCGCGCCCAATTAGAAGCCCGCAATTTAGAGCAGAAAAGCGAAGCCGAAGCCGTCAAAACCAAATTAGACGGCGAAAATGTTGTGATTATCCGCCAATCAAGTGAGACAGGTCGCCTTTATGGGTCAGTCAATACACGCGATATAGCAACCGCTTTGACAGAAAAAGGCTTTTCCCTCACCCGCCAACAAGTCACATTAGACACACCCATTAAAACATTAGGCCTATTTGCAACCGCGATTATTTTGCATCCCGAAGTAATAGCCAATGTCAATATAAATGTCGCCCGCACAGAAGATGAAGCTGTGCGCCAAGCACGCGGCGAAAATGTCATAGATGAAAAAGCAGACACAGACGCAGAAGCAAAGACAGAGGCAAGTGCTAAAACAAAAGAGGAAGAAATAGCCCAAATTGAAAACATATTTGACGAAGACGCACAAGCCAAACAATTAGAAAATATAGAAACAGACTCGTCTGAAACAGATTCATCTGGCACAGACTCGCCTGAAACAGACTCGTCTGGTACAAAAAAGAAAGCAGACAAAGCTGAAGCAAAAGAGCCTGAAACAGACTCATCTGCAACAGATTCATCTGGGACAGACTCATCTAAAACAGACTCGTCTGGTACAGACTCGTCTGGGACAGAAGAAACCGAAAAATCCCAATAATATATGGATTGAATATGCGGAAATTATTTCTAGCCCTAACAGCCTGCCTATGTTTAACAATCAGTGGTTGCACTTTCAATACACAGC
>JAPPQG010000020.1 GCA_028816945.1 Alphaproteobacteria bacterium | reverse complement strand
TATTAAAATCTATATTAAAGCCTATATTCCTTAAAAGCCTGTACATTTTCTTAAAAATGCTTATATTTCCCTAAAAACGTGTACCAGCTCGGAAGCGGAAAAATTGCGCATTATCATAGTCTTCTTCCACAATAGGACGCGCAAGGTCAAAACGCACAGGCCCAAAAGGTGATTTCCAAGTGAAACTTATACCATATGTCGCACGGAATGAAAACTCATCTTGGACATTCGCGGCCTGAACATCTGTTTTACCTAAAAAGCCGAAATCCGTAAAGGCAAAGCCTTTAATGCCTAATTCCTTTGGAATCCCTAATGGAATCTGTGTCTCTAATGTGCCAACGACATATTGTTTTGCCCCTAGCACATAGTCTGTTCTTAAATCACGCGGGCCGACGCCTGACCTTTTGAAGCCACGCAAAATTGTCCCACCAATGAAAAAATGGTCATTATAGGAAATGCGCTCATCATCATAATCAAAAATAATGCCTGCACTTGCGCGCCCATGGAAAATCCAATTTTCAAAAAATGGGCGATAATAATCATAAACGGCTGTGCTACGCAGATATTGCACATCACCCACTGGTAAAGCAATTTCCTGCCCGATTGAGAAATCCCAACCTCTTGTCGGCTCTAATTTATCATCGCGCCTATCAATAATATAAGTATAGCCAAATGCTGTTTTCAAATCCTTATAGGGACGCAAAAAGGCACGGTCTGTGATACGATAAGCATCATTGGTTAATTCATCTTCTTCAATGCGCCCAAAGATAGATATACGGCCATTTTCTGAAAGCGGAAAACCAACTGACCCGCCTACGCCGGTTTCAGATGTTTCTAAAGCTCTTTCTGTTCTATAATTTCTTGTTGTGCGGAAAATATCAATACTGCCATAAAGGTCGCGGTTCAAAAAATAAGGTTCGGCAAAGCGCAAATTAAAGACTTGCACTTGCGAACTAACAGAGGTTGAAAAACTTAATACTTGCCCCCGCCCTAGCAAATTGCGCTCGACAATGCCAAATTGCGCCGAAAAATCCTCTGTTGAGGAATAGCCAATGCCAATAGAAAGTTCGCCTGTTGATTGTTCTTCAACATCAATATCGATGATTGTTTGGTCGGGTTCGCTACCCGGATGTTCGGTAATTTCCACTTCTGAAAAATAATTTAACGCCCGAATGTTGCGCTCAGAGCGACCCAGCAAAACACGATTAAACGCATCGCCCTCATCTAGCCGCATTTCCCGCCTAATCACGCGGTCTTGCGTGCGCACATTATTATTTACATTTATGCGTTCAACATAAACCCGCGGCCCTTCCTCAATGCGATATTCTACATTTACGACATTGGCTTGCTTATCGCGGCGCACACGCGGGCGCACATCAGCAAAAGCATAACCCTGCCCGCCAAGTAATTTCGTAAATTCATCAACTGTATCATCAATCAATTTAGAATTATATCTTTGCCCTGTTTTATGGCGCACGAGTTTATCGAGGTCGGCAATATCTAAATCCTCCACACGACTGCTTATATCTGTTTCCCCAAAATCATATAATTCGCCTTCTTCAATGTTAAAAGTAATAAAAAATTCTTTACCATCACGGGTCAATTCAGCAATCGAAGATATAACGCGGAAATCAGCATAGCCTTTGCTTAAATAAAAGCGGCGCAATAATTCGCGGTCATAGGCGACACGGTCGGGGTCATATTTATCGCCCGAAGATAGAAAACGCCACCAACGGCTTTCTTGGGTGGATATTTCCTCCCGCAAACGGTCATCATCAAAAGCCTCATTGCCGATGAAATTGATTGAGCGGACTTTTGTCACTTCCCCTTCATCAATTTCAAAAATCACATCGACACGGTTTTGCGGTAATTGCACGACTTTTGGTTCAATGCGTGCCGCAAACCGTCCCGCACGGCGATAAAGTTCAACAAAATGTTCTACATCATCTTGCACTTTTGAGCGTGTATAGACTTGGCGCGGCCGTAAAGTGCTTTCTTCAAGTAGGTTTTTTTCCTTTACCCGCTTATTGCCTTCAAAAATCACCCGATTCACAATCGGATTCTCGACCACAGATACGACAAGCCCGCCGCGCTCACGCTTAATGGTCACATCGGCAAACAGGCCTGACTCAAATAAAGATTTGAGCGATTTATCGACAAGTTCCGCATCATCGCGTTGGCCGACTTGCAAAGCCATATAAGAGCGCACAGTCTCAACTTCAACACGCTGATTGCCCTCAACTTCAATAAAGCGAATAATG
>JAPPQG010000180.1 GCA_028816945.1 Alphaproteobacteria bacterium | reverse complement strand
GCCGTGCCGCCGGTTGATATCAATTCTATATTTTGTGTATGGAGCGCACGGGCAAGCTCAATGATGCCTGTTTTATCGGAAACAGAAATGAGGGCACGGCGCACGGCTTGTGCTTTTTGCGTCCCTTGCGCTGTTTGTGCTGTTTGTGATGTTTGCGTACTCATATTGGGTTTATGGGCTTGTGCCTTTGTCATGTTTTTGTCATGTTTTGTTATGTTTTTCAGCTTGCAAATAGATTTTATGAATTTTTCTGATTGTGAATAGAATTGTAAATAGAAATGTAACTAGAATTATAAATAAAATTGTAAATAGAAATGTAACTAAAACTATAAATAAAATTGCAAATAGATTCGGGTGCAACAGACTTATGTTACCATATTTATGTCATCAGTTTAAGCCCCCATTTTAGGCTTATCCCGTCTGCCGCACATAGGCCATTGATAACAATTTGTCGGCTCTGGCGTGGAATGCCATTTTCACCCATATACACACTCTCACCAATAGATAAATGCGCATTTGGCTGTTTGATAATGCGAAACCGCCACCCCTCGCCATTCCCCAAAAGGAGCAAAATCGTCTGTCCGTCAGCGGCTGCTGACAATTTCACTTTGGGATGTAAATGAAAGCGCAAAGCATATTCCATCTGTTTCGGCACTGTATATTTGCCAAGTGGCAAAAGCATATCCTCGCCTCTTATATCTTCGCCTGAACGGCTCATATAAAGCCGTCTGTGATGTGTCATATCGGTTGCGCGGGCATAAAGATTATGATGCGTTTCTAGCCAAATGCCGCTTTTATCCTCAATCCGCCTCGCACTGACATGAATATTTTTTGGAATATTTTTGGTTGTAAGCCGCGCCCCTAATAATTGTAAGGCAAAGCCTTCGGCAAATTTTGCCTCCGCATGCGGTTTTATAAAACTACATGTGCTATGGGCGGCGGGGATGCGGGAGGCTTGTCGCCATTTTTGACCATGCACTAAATTAGGGCCACAATTTACAATTAGTCTGTGACTTGCGCGGCTAAACTCAAAAGCAAGCGGTGCGGCATGACTGGTGGTGCCATAAGCCCCCATAACTGGTTCGCCAATATCTAAAAAGAGCAAGCTTTTTTCTGCCTGTAAGCGATGATACGCACTTGCGCGGCTATAAATAAATGGCTTTTGCCGTTTTATGCCGGCGCGTGCCAATAATGTTTTGAGATAGGTTTTGTGGTTTTCTGTGCCACCATTGAAAACAGCCAACCGCCCGTCCCCGTGCCGAAAAAATGCCAATAGGGTCGCCATTTTTTTTATATTATCGGCAATTTCATGGGGTATGGGTAGTTGGCGGGCGGTGAGTTCATCATGGAGGGCGATGAGAATGGGGAGAATGGATAATAAAGCATCGGGGGCGCGGCTGACATGGCCGCCATCTTCTAAAATTTGCCGTTTGAGCTCTCTTGCTAGCAAGCGCATGGCGCGTTGCAAACGGTCGGCCCCGTCGGCGAGGGCAAAGGCAGAATAGGCTAGCCCTGCCAAAGCCATAAGGCGCGGCCAGCCATTTTCAGCCAATGGGGCGGTATGGGCTAGATAGCGGGCATCTTGGCGCATGGTGGTGCGTGTGCGGCTTTGCTCCTCAACAGACATATAAGGGGCTAAAAGGGGCAGAAAACTGCTCCAATAGAGCAGGCGTTGGGCGACCACTTCGGGGCGGGCGGCAGTTTTATGGCGTAGGGAAAATCGCCTCATCCATTGGAGCAGGTTTTGGGCGCCATATTGTGCGGCCTCTTGTGTGCCAAGTGCCATAATATTGGCTAGCCAAGAAAAACTATGCAGGCTTGCCGCCCATTCAGCATTAGGCGGGCGGATATGGAACATGTTTTTTTGCGGGTGGCGGACAATCGCCCCCGCCAAACTATAATCGCCATTAAGCCATGCTTGCCCGCGTGCGGCGTCCATTGGTAAAAGCTCGGCGGGAAAAGCAGTGCCTAAATCGGGTGGCGCGGCGCGCCCGCTTTTATAATGTTTCGCCCGCGCTGATAGACGGCGCAAGACAAAACAATATAGCCCGCCCCATGTTTTACGCCATAAAGCCGTGCTGAGTGAAATTAGAAAATGGGGAGATGAAAAAAACCGCCACATATTGCATGCCTGCCAACATTATGCCCCGCGCAATGCTTTGATATTTGCGGCATAATTATTGACAGCATTTATTGGCGCGTTTTTATCTGCCTGATTTTTTGTAAAGACGGCTGTGCCGGCAACTAATATGCTTGCGCCTGCGGCAA
>JAPPQG010000176.1 GCA_028816945.1 Alphaproteobacteria bacterium | reverse complement strand
GATGATACATTCATTTATGATACACGAGGCACATCCGACACAGCTGATGATATTGTCCTCACAGTGCTAGAAGACTATAATACCACCCTTACTATAACCGATTTTAACATTATCTAAGCCACTTGTGGCCTATAAATCTATTCTTATAGAAGCGTTTTGCGGCGGATAAAAATAAGGCGGGTCGGCACACAAGCTGCGCGCATGGTTTACTGTCATAATAAATATCATGATAGAGCAGATTTAATTTTATCAACTAAATCTACGCGCTCCCATGAAAATCCGCCATCTGGCTCGGGGGCGCGGCCAAAATGACCATAAGCGGCTGTGCGTTTGTAAATCGGCTTATTTAAGCCCAAATGTTTGCGAATGCCGCGCGGGGATAAATCCATAATATTATTTGCAGCCAATGGGTTCGCAGGCTCAGGCAATAAGTGTTTTTCTAAAATACTATCATCCATATTGCCTGTGCCATGTGTGTCTATATAAAAGGCTAAAAGTTCTGGCCTGCCAATCGCATAGGCAAGTTGAATTGTGCATTCACTCGCCAAACCCGCGGCAATTATATTTTTTGCAAGATAACGCGCCGCATAAGCAGCTGAGCGGTCGACTTTGGTTGGGTCTTTGCCTGAGAAGGCGCCACCCCCATGGGGCGCTCTGCCACCATATGTATCGACAATAATTTTCCGCCCCGTCAAGCCCGTATCGCCAACCGGCCCGCCAATCGTAAATTGGCCTGTCGGATTAACATAAAACTGCTCGTCAGGACACATCCAGCCCTTTGGTAAAACCTCCTCAACAAAAGGCCGCACAAGGGCGCGCACTTTTTGCTGCGACAAGCCCTCTTCATGCTGGGTTGAGACAAGCACAGAATGGGCGCCAACAGGTTTCCCATTTTCATAACGTAAAGATATTTGGCTCTTTGAATCTGGCCCAAGCCCTTCAATTTGATCTGTTTTACGCGCAACTGCCATATTAAAAAGAATTTTATGAGCATAAAAAACCGGGGCCGGCATTAAAGCCTCTGTCTCACGGCAAGCATAGCCAAACATCATGCCCTGATCGCCTGCTCCTTCACTTTTATCTGTCTTAGATGCATCGACGCCTTTTGCAATATCGGCCGATTGCCCATGGATTTTATTTTTCACTTTCATATTTTGCCAATGGAAATCACTTTGTTCATAGCCAATCTCACGCACAGTAGCACGCACTATTTCTTCCATGTCCGCCTTTGTGAGATAAATTTCAGGCCCCACTTCACCCGCTAAAACAACCATATTTTTTGTCACAAGTGTTTCCACCGCCACCCGTGCTTCTAGATTGCATTGTAAAATAGCATCCAATAAGGCATCGGAAATCTGGTCGCATATTTTATCTGGATGTCCCTCAGAGACGGATTCACTTGTAAAAATATAATCCCGCTTAATCATAATAACTCTTTATCTTATATTCTATTAATAATTCAGCTAATTACCCCAATAGCAAATGGGGATTATACTCTAAATATATGCTTGGTGCCAATTATATTTATTTATTTGCCCGCTTTTTTGGTTTAACAGTTTTAGTTTGTGCTTTTTCCAAAGAGCGGGTTAAATTGATAATGCTTTGGCGTGTGCGCTTATCTCGAATTTTTGTAAAACTCTGATTCAATGCACTGCCTTCTTTACTACTGACAAAATCTAAAAAAGCAGGCAAAGAAACACTTTCTTGCATACCCTGTATATCAGAACGACGCTGTTCTAATCCTTCAAAAAAGAAGCCAACATCGACATCAAGTATATTCGCCAATTCAAACAGACGGGCGGCGGAAATACGGTTTGTGCCTTTTTCATATTTTTGAATTTGCTGGAAAGTTAAAGATACTCTTGCACCAAGGGCTTCTTGGCTCATACCAAGATTCATGCGCTGCAAGCGCAAACGTTGGCCAATATGTCGGTCAGCAGAAGTTGGGTTTTTAATTGACATTCATACCTCATGATTTCATTCATCTTACTTATAAGGCACGCAACAATATCAAAACAACATCCCTATAATAATGCGATAAAATTATTGTGTCAAAATAGAAAATCTTATTTTGTTAAAGATTTATTATTTTTTAATAAAAACTTAATTTACGCCCGTCTATATTTTGGGCGAAAACACAATCTGGCGCATAAGGAAGCCAAGCGTTATGCTTATTAGAAGCATTAAAAAAAACAGCCCATCCCCAAAACGATGATAAAAGCTTGCCTCTAGCGGGGGTGGGAGGGTCACATCTAGCACATTACGGACATAAAGGGGGCGA
>JAPPQG010000173.1 GCA_028816945.1 Alphaproteobacteria bacterium | reverse complement strand
TTTGGCGGCACAAGGCGCGCTTTTCTACAATGTTTGTTTTTCTACAATCTCTGTTTTTCTACAATCTCTATTTTTCTACAATGCGTGCTTTTCTACAATTCTACAATGCGCGTTTTCATTTGTAATTATAGACTCATTGGGGTTTGCTGACAAGCACATCTTGCGCAATAGCCTGCTTGCCATTATTCAGCACAATATGTAAAGAGCGGCCGATAAAGGGCGTATCTAAGGCCGCCCAAGCGGGAATTTCCACAAGCCAAGCCGATTTATCACGCCCAACAAGGCGCGGCCTGTCAAAAACATCCAATTCATTGCCACTAATAATAATATCCGTTTTTGTGAGATCTTGTCCTGTAATTATCATATTGAGAGAGACGCCATCATAGGTCAAAGCGGCGACTTGCAACTCTTTTGAGGCTTTGGCGGGCAGTTTTTGATAGGCAGAGCCAAGCAATGCTTGGTGCGGGCTTTGCTGAAAAGCGGCAGGCAAAATATCCAAAGCTAAATCAAAAGAAACAGGCACGCAAATTTCTCGACAAACCCCAATATCCAAACGCAAACGCAGCTCTATTTGTTCTTTATTGGCTGTTCTTATGAGCGGCGTAAGTGAAGTGGGTATAAGGGGCGTGATTGGCACAAGAAAAATTGTGCTGTCTGTATAGCCGAAACTATCGCCCGCTTTTTCTGCAAAGCGGCGCGGGGCTTGATAAAGCGGTTCGTTCAAGCGCACATTGAGCGACCCGGTCCAGTCAAAATTGGGCTTAATGCCTGATGCGCCGGGCGTGTGCCAATAAGTATGCCAGCCTGTGCGCAAGCGAATTTCAACACCAATGACTGCCGCCCCATTCGGGGCTAAGCCTGCAATCAGCCTTGCTTGTGCCGGCCCTTCACTCTGCCACACAGTTGCTACTTGCTCGGCCTCTATGGCAGAGGCTTTTATGGCAAAGATAGGGGCTATTGTAAGCCATAGGCAAGCCAATAATAAATAAGTCGTTTTTTGCATAGAAAAATTATAAGAGGGATTATATATGGGAAACATTAACATAAAAATTAACCTAAAATATAAGTATAAAGCATTGACAGACGCCTTTTCAATACACATATAATTATAGAGACTTTCTATTTTAGAGATTTTTACGCTATTTTAGAGATTTTTACGCATTTTGCACTATTATATTATTAGATATTTTACTTTATCATCGCATCGCGCTAATTTAGACATATGACAAAAACGACAGGCAATCTTGCCAATCAATTATTACTAGCTATGCCAAGCATTGGCGACCCCCGTTTGGGGCGGTCAGTGATTTATATGCAAGAACATAATGATGAGGGCGCAATGGGGTTTATTGTCAATCGGCCTGCCGAAGATATTGTCTTACAAGATATTTTAGAAAGCCTCGACATGCCGACAGAAAAAAAACATGATATGCCTGTTTTTATTGGCGGGCCGGTGGATACGGGGCGTGGTTTTGTCTTGCATGATAATAGTTATCACAGCCCGTCAAGCATTTTTAGCACCGATGGGCGCATTGGCATGACTGCTACATTAGATGTGTTAGAGGCGATATGTAATAGCAATAAATTAGATAATGCGTTGGTAATTTTAGGTTATGCAGGTTGGGGTGCGGGGCAATTAGAAGATGAAATACAAGACAATGCATGGATTGCCTGTGAGAGTGATATGGATTTGATATTTAACCTTGACCCGTCCAAAAAATATGCCGCCGCCATGATGCGGTTAGGCATTGATTTAGGCAATCTCAGTGCTGGTTCGGGGCAGGCTTAATAGGAGATTCGCTAGCAGACTCGCTCTGTGTCATATCAGGCGGGGCAGATAAGCGATTAGCAGATTGCAAGCGCAAAGATATAAAACTTGCCAAACACAATAAAGCAGGCACAAATGCCAATATAAGTTCAAGCGACTCACGGGTGGCAATCCCCGCAAAATACGGCACAAAATACTGCGCGAGCCACCCCATAGTGACAATCATAAGCACTATATCCACGCACACCAAAACAGTACGCCAATAACGGCGTTCAATCCATAGCACAAAGCGCGCCGCACGGGGGGCAAATATAAAGTGCGCAAACATAATAAGCAAAATCAATAAAATAATAAGTATCCACAAATTCACAGCCCCCTCCCCTTGCCATAATTGCCCCTGCCATAATTGATTGTCTGCAACAGACCAGCGCAGAAAGAATAAAAAGATAAAGCCAAATGTGATTATCGGGATGAGAAAAAGCCGTTTGCGGCGGCGTTTGACAGCAATGGGAAC
>JAPPQG010000145.1 GCA_028816945.1 Alphaproteobacteria bacterium | reverse complement strand
AGGGTCATAAAGGCCTTGTTTTTCAGGCAAGCCAATCGCCCCCTTTGCCTGTGTGCTGTGCAAAGGGTGGCGTAACCACGAGTGGTGCGGCCACGAGTGGCGTGGCCACAAGTGGCGCAACCATGAGTGGTCTTCTATGCTTCGTCTTTTCTGCCTATATTTACGCATTCATTCACTTTCTTTATGCATCTTTACTTTATTCACCTTTACTTTATCCGTTTAGCCATGCGCTCGATTGACAAGTCCAGCACCCCCTTACGGAAATATCGCTTTATTGAGGATATGCCCGTAATGCGGTTAGCATCTTGGAATTGACCGAACGACATGCTGCGCTACGGCTATTTTACTCCCAGCCTTGCCTGTTTGTCTGCGCGGCTTTTCGCATTTTTGCCAGCAAACTTAAACAGAGATTTAAGTATCTATTATCCCAAAATTGAAGCAACAAAGCAAGCCGATATGTCAGTTATATTGACCTAAAATTTATTCATATAATTCAGCAAATTATGCCGTTTTGGCAAAGTTTTCCCCGTATGCCTAATTATTAGGCATAATCTTATGATTTTATTTTGGGTATGGCGTGATGATGGGCGGGACATTGAATATACGCCTTTACAAGCATGATACGGGCAGTCACAAAAATGTGACTAGATGTGAATGAGCTGTGGTGTGCGTTGGGTTAAATTAACTGTATGTGTGCGTTTGTGGTGCGCCTGCATGGCATCCATATGAGTGTTGCGCCCATATAGATATTGTGCGGTTTCAATAGAAAAGAAATAAAAGGGGAAATAAATGACAATAAATAGAAGGCGGGCAAATAGCATGCGAAAATTACCCCCACGCGCGACAGTTGGCTTTGCCTGTGACAGTGCTTGCGGCACTGCCTGCGGCTGTGCATGTGGCGCTGCCTGCGGCTGTGCATGTGGCGCTGCCTGCGGCTGTGCATGTGGCACTGATAGAAATAGAGATTCTACGGATATAGACTTGGCATATATGCATGCCTTATTTGCCAAAGCGCCTGTTTTGAATTGGTTGGCCTTGCCTGTCTCGTTAGCCATTCATTTAGCCCGCCAAAATATAGAGTTGCCGTCTAAACCGCTCATTTTTACACAGTTGGATATATTTTGTGACACAAGGCAAGATAAAAAACAAAATGATATGGCCTATCAAGCGGCATTAGAAACGGCCCTCGCGCATTTTCACCCTGTCTATCTGTTGGCTCAGCTCAGTTTGCCTGCCGCCCCGCTCACACCGTCTATGCTAGATACACTAGATACACACATTGCCCGCGTGCAAGCACATAATCGGCAATTTAGCGGGGCTTTGCTCTTAACTATGCCTTACCCGAATATGCAAGAATGGATAAATAAAGAGCAGGCATTTGAGGCGGTAGCGCATGTTGTAACTGATTTTGCTATCGAGACAGGATGCAAACTTGCACTCAATCTCACTCATTTATTTATGGTTTGCCAATCTCATAAACTGCGCCCGCGCGCCTTTATAGAGGCACTTAAAGCAGAAACAATTGGCTTGATAGAAATGGGCGACGGGATAGAGGCGATTTGCCATGAAGTCTGGGTGCTTTATACGCATTTATTGGAGCAGATTGGGCCGCACCCAACCCTTATTGGCACTTATAGGGGTAAGCTTTCTTTAGCTAGCCTATTGGCTGATAAGCAACGCGCCGATGATAGGCTTAATGCAATACGCACATTAGGCCCGCAATTAGGCGCGTCGCATGTTATTTTTGAATAATAAACTATAAATTGGCAAGAAATACCCAAATAATACCAATCGGGGCGACAATACGGGCAAGCCATAGCCATATTTTATAAAAGCCATTTGCCTTGCCAAAATAATCGCTTGTTTGTTCAACAGGCATAACCCATGCAGCAAAACTCACAATTAACAAACCGCCAAGCGGTAAAAGAATGTTTGAAGCAATATAATCTTTAATGTCAAATAGGGACTTATCGCTCAATATGCCCGATGAAGCAAGGCGCACATCTTGCCAAACATTAAATGAAAAAACAGTCATAAGGCCAACAATAAAGCAGGCAAATAGGACGACAAAACTTGCTTGACTGCGTGGGATATTGAAATTTTCATGAATCCAACGCACAGGCACTTCGGTTATAGAAAGGGCAGAAGTCAAGGCAGCAAATAAAACGAGGAGGAAAAATATCATTGCTAAAATTGTGCCAGCAGGCATTTGTGCAAATGCCAAAGGCAGGGTGGTAAAAATGAGGCCAGGCCCTGCGCCGGGGGCAAGATTTTGTGCAAAGACAATCGCAAAAATACCAATCCCCGCTAATAGGG
>JAPPQG010000018.1:7607-20487 GCA_028816945.1 Alphaproteobacteria bacterium | reverse complement strand
GGTCTTACCAGTGACCCCACCCATGCATTTGATAAATATGCCCATATGCGCGTGCAAAATAATGACTTCCCACAGGCGCATATCGCGCTTGAAGGGGAGATTGAGGCAGATTTGCGCAAGCGCCCGGCGATAGAAGTAGAAACGGATTTTAAGGCACGGCTTGCCGCCAACCGCTTAGATGATGCCAAAATTGGCCGTACTCTTATTGGCCCGCACCGTAGCGATTTTATTGTCCGTCATGCAGAAAAGAATATGCTTGCTTGCGACTGTTCAACGGGCGAACAAAAAGCCCTGCTTGTTGGCCTTGTTTTGGCACAAGCGCGCATTTTAGCCCAGCATACCTCTATCGCCCCGCTTTTATTATTAGATGAAATTGCCGCCCATTTGGATAGGCGTCGCCAACGCGCCTTATTTGAAGCCATATTAGCCCTTGGTAGCCAAGCATGGATGACTGGCACAGAAGCGCGTATTTTTGCTGAATTTAATTCTGCTATGACGCATTTACAGGTCATAAATGGAAGCATTATTCCGCTCGATGTGGTATAATGAAACACGCCCTGAATCGAAATGACATGCCGAAACGCCCTGAATCAAAACAAGATGAATCAAAACGCCCTGAATCGAGACAACATGCATCGAAACAACATGCATCGAAACAACATGAATCGAAAACACGAAATGAATCGAAACAGTGCAACATATAGAGTACAACATATAGAGTGAAACCATAGAGCAAAACACATGGGATAAAAACATGCCTGATAAACCAAACCAAACTGATAAACCAAGCCAAACGCCCGACCCCCTTACAGAAACCATCGGCAATGGGGCAGATGACTATGACGCCTCTTCGATTAAAGTGCTAAAAGGCCTAGAAGCCGTACGCAAACGGCCCGGCATGTATATTGGCGATACAGATGATGGCACAGGCTTGCACCATATGGTCTATGAGGTGGTCGATAATGCGATAGATGAAGCCCTTGTCGGCCATTGTGATAGAATAAATGTACGCTTAAATGCGGACGGGTCAGTGACTGTGGCTGATAATGGGCGCGGCATACCGGCTGAAATGCACCCCGAAGAAGGCATATCGGCCGCACAAGTAATTATGACGCAATTACATGCGGGCGGCAAATTCGACCAAAATAGTTATAAAGTATCAGGCGGGCTACATGGGGTTGGCGTATCGGTTGTTAATGCTTTGTCTGAAAAATTGACATTGACAATTTATCGCGACGGCAAAACCCATGAAATGCACTTTACCAATGGCGAAGCAGAAGCAGATTTAGCTGTGATTGGGGATACGGATAAAACGGGGACAGAGATTACTTTTCTGCCGTCTCCTAAAACCTTTACCATGACGGAATTTAATTATGACACATTAGAACATCGTTTGCGGGAATTAGCCTTTTTGAATAGTGGCTTGACAATCCACTTAAACGACCATCGAGGGGCGGAAATTAAAGAGACAGAATTGACCTATGAGGGCGGTTTGGCGGCCTTTATTCATTATCTTGACCGCACGAAACAGGCTTTAATTGATACGCCTATTTATATCAAAGCAGAAAGGGGGGCGGTGCAAGTGGAGGCTGCTTTATGGTGGAATGATAGTTACCATGAGACTGTTTTATGTTTTACCAATAATATTCCCCAACGCGATGGCGGCACACATTTAGCGGGCTTTCGGGGTGCTTTGACACGCACAGTCAATCATTATGCGCTGGCAAGCGGTGTGTTGAAAAGGGAGAAAATATCATTGAGCGGGGATGATTGCCGCGAAGGGCTGACCGCGGTTTTATCGGTTAAAGTGCCTGACCCGAAATTTTCTAGCCAAACCAAAGATAAGCTTGTCTCATCAGAAATACGCCCTGTTGTTGAGGCGGTCGTCAATGATGCGCTCAAAATATGGTTTGAGGAACACCCAGCGGAAGCCAAACATATTGTTGCCAAAGTTGCCGAAGCGGCCGCCGCTCGTGAAGCCGCCCGCAAAGCGCGCGAATTAACCCGCCGCAAAGGCGCATTAGATATTTCCAGCCTGCCCGGCAAATTAGCCGATTGCCAAGAGCGCGATGCGGCTTTGGCCGAATTATTTATTGTCGAGGGCGATTCAGCGGGCGGCTCTGCCAAACAGGGGCGCAACCGCAAAAATCAAGCTGTTTTGCCCTTGCGTGGCAAAATCCTCAATGTGCAACGCGCCCGCTTTGACAAAATGCTTTCATCGAATGAAATTGGCACATTGATTACCGCACTTGGCACGGGCATTGGCAAGGATGATTTTAACATTGACAAATTGCGCTATCATAAAATTATTATTATGACAGATGCTGATGTTGATGGGGCGCATATCCGCACTTTATTACTGACTTTTTTCCACCGCCAAATGCCACAAATTATTGAAGGCGGTTATCTCTATATTGCCCAGCCACCGCTTTATAAAGTCAAACGGCAAAGTGCAGAAACCTATTTGAAGGATGAGTTGGCTTTGGAAAATTATTTGCTCGATGCGGGGTTGGAAAATACGGTTTTGACATTGCATGACGGCACACAACGCGCCGGCGAAGATTTGCGCGCCCTGCTCGACCAAGCCCGCAAAATACGCACCATTCTAAACGCCTTGCCCCCCCGCTATCCGCATTTTGTGATTGAGCAAACAGCGATTGCCGGCGCTTTGACGCCTGATATTATGTCAAAGCCTGATTTAGCCGCTGAGAGTGCGGCTTATATTGCCAAACGGCTAGATTTACTTTTTGAAGATATTGAACGCGGCTGGCAGGGTGCGCCGTCAGGCGATGGGGGCTTGCATTTAGCCCGTGAATTGCGCGGCGTCAAAGAGCAAATATGGATTGACGGCCCGCTCATTGCCTCTGCTGATGCGCGCCAATTAGATAATATGGCGGGCGAATTGCAAGCGGCCTATCTCAATGCGGGCAAATTAACCCATAAGGATAAAACCATATCCATTATATCGCCGACTGCGCTTTTGGAGTCTGTGTTGGATATTGGACGGCAGGGATTTAGTCTGCAACGTTATAAAGGTTTGGGCGAGATGAATCCCGACCAGTTATGGCAGACAACATTAGACCAAAATGCCCGCTCTCTCTTGCAGGTGAAAGTCCAAGATGTTGGCGAAGCCAATGGCTTATTTGAACAACTTATGGGCGATGTGGTTGAGCCGCGCCGCCAATTTATCCAAGAAAATGCGCTCTCTGTGGCGAATTTAGATATTTGATACGAGCATTATTTGACACGAGCTATGGTCTGTTAAGACAGGCTAGGGCCTGCTAAGACAGACTAGGGTATTGTGTTGCGGAGGGCCTGACGGAGGTCTTGCGCGATGGTTTGTTCTGTATCGCGGGCCGTAAAATAACGCACCACATGATTATTGGGGGCTAGCAAATAGACAATGGAACTATGGTCGATAGTGTAGCCTGCCTGACTGCTTTCATCGGCAATTTTATTAAAATAGATTTTGAACGATTGGGCGGCCGCCTTAATTTGTGTGTGTGTGCCAGTTAAGCCAATCAGGCGCGGGTGGAAATGGTCGGTATAGTCTTTTAAGATAGCGGGCGTGTCGCGCGCTGAATCTAGTGATATAAAAAGCGGCGTAATGTGTGCCGCCTGCTTGCCTAATCGGTCAAGGGCTTGACTGATAATTTGTAATTGCAAAGGGCAGACATCGGGGCAATAGGTAAAGCCGAAATAAATGAGTTTATAAGATGCGCCATAATCTGTTTCGCTCACAATTTGTCCGTTTTCATCTGTGAGTGAGAATTTGGGCGCAAGGGTAATTGTTTGCGCCTTTGTCTGTGTTGTATGTGTCGTGTGCTGTGTCTGTATTGTGTGCTGTGTTTTTTGGGCGGGCGCAAAATGCAAAACAAACAAAACCGCCCATACAGCAAACAAAATAGCAATTAACACAAACCCACCCCATAGGGCAAATTGCTTCGGCTTGAGTCGTTTGATAAATGCCATATCTGCTTTCCTTTATTATGTCAGGCGCGCCTATATTAGCATATTTTGTTTTTATGTGTAGGGGGTCGTGTATCGTTTCAGGTGCATAGTTTCAGCTATATCGTTTCATGTAGCGCATATTGGGGGTTTGCGGATGTGATGAAATACAATTAAAAATTGTAATAAATAATTTATCTAAATCAAAAGTTGTATCCCTCATTATGCGCGTTATGCACAATGGGCGCGCAAACAAGCGCATTAAGGCTTGCCTCTTTGCTTATGAATTGGTAAATAGATAGAGTTGTCGTGGTGGCATGACGACCGCTTACCAGCCCACCGACCGGGCTGGTAAGCACCCTGGGGAGTTAGTTGGAGGCTAAAATGAAAATAGTTGATTTAATTTTTTCTTTCATTCGTTTTTTGATTCGCGGGATTTTTTGGGTTTTTTCATATGTTAAGAGGCCACCTGCGGAAGTGGATAAAATAGATAATTCTGTACAGTCTTATCCCCAAAGTAAAGACAACCAACACCCATCTTCAACTGGTATGAGCGAAACACCACAAGAGTCTTATCAACCCCGCAAAACCAACCAACACCCACCCCCTCGTAAAGACTTTGTTAAAACCCCTGAGGCAAATAGACATTCCCCAAAAAACGCTTTAGATAAAGCGGCTAAACAAAGGCCTGCCGAAACGCAATATAATTTGGGTATGAGCTATGTCGAAAGTGAGGATGAGCCGCAAAATAAAGAAGAAACAGTTGAACGGTTGCGTAGCAGAGCTGCTGAACAAGGAGATGCCATAGCACAAAATGCTCTAGGTGTGCGCTATGCCAAAGGTGAGGGTGTGCGGCAGGATTATAAAGAAGCGGTTAAATGTTTCCGCAAAGCGGCCGAACAGGGATTAGCCGAAGCGCAATATAATCTGGGTGTGCGCTATGAAAAAGGTGAGGGTGTGGAGCAGGACTATAAAGAAGCGGCTAAATGGTATCACCAAGCCGCTGAACAAGGATATGCGATAGCACAATTTCTATTGGGTTTGTTCTATGCCAATGGTAAGGGTGTGGGGCGAAATTATGAAGAAGCGGTTTATTGGTTACGCAAAGCGGTTGAACAGGGATATGCCATAGCACAATTTCTATTGCGCTTGTTCGCCAAAGATGAGGATATACCGCAAGATTATAAAGAAGCGTTTGAACAGGTGCTTAAAGCAGCTGAACAAGGAGATGCCGAAGCACAATTTGCTCTGGGTCAAAGTTATTACGATGGTGAAGGTGTGCCGCAAGACGACAAAAAAGCGGTTTATTGGTATCGCGAAGCAGCTGAACAGAGGTTAGCCAAAGCACAATATGAACTAGGTTGGAATTACTATAGAGGCAGGGGCGTGCGGAAAAATAATAAAAGAGCAATTAAATTGTGGCGCGAAGCAGCTGAACAAGGATATGCCAAAGCACAATATGAACTAGGTTGGAGCTATGAAAAAGGCGAAGGTGTGCTGAAAAATGATCAAATAGCTTATATGTGGCTTTTGCTTGCAGAGGCAAATGGGGATGAAAAAGTAAAAAAATGGGCAGAAAATCGTATCAACTTGCTTGAATCGCTCCTTTCTCGTTCGCAAATTGAGGCGGCAAAGAAAGAGGCAGCGGAAATGCAGGCGAAAATTGATAAAATACAAGCAGATAAATAAAGTATAATTGGAGGTTGAAATGGAATTAAAAAATTTATCGCAGGCTAAAGTGAAAATACAGGCTTTAACTCGTCCCTTAATGCGCTTTTCAGCGCACCCCGTAATTCGCGTTTTGATTCGCGTGGCTCTTTCATATTCTAGAGTGCCTCCTGCGGAAATAGAAAAAATAGATGATTATTTACAGTCTTATCAACAAAGCGGCAACAGTCAAAATCGCCGCCCTCATAAAGACTCTAATGACAGGCAGGCGGAAGATAAACCCTCCCTAAAAACCTCTTTGGATGAAGCGGCTGAACAGGGGGATGCTGATGCACAATATAGGCTGGGCGTGTGCTATGCTGAAGGTGAGGGTGTGTCGCAAAATAAAAAAGAAGCGATTTACTGGTATCGCCAAGCCGCTGAACAGGGTTTTGCCGTCGCCCAACTTGCTTTGGGTACGAGCTATCTAACAGGCGATGGTGTGCCGAAAAATGAACAAACGGCCTATATGTGGTTTTTGCTTGCCAAAGCAAATGGGGATGCAGAAATAAAAAGGGTGGTGGGAGAGGCTATCGACTTGCTTGAATCGCTCCTTTCGCGTGCAGAAAGAGCGGCGGCGCAGGAAGAGGCACAAATGCAAGAAAGAATGAGCAAAATACAAGCGGGAATTGAAAAAGATAAATAATCTAAATTATAGCTTGTGTGTCTTGCGTGCCTAGCATATCGGGCGCACCCTGTCATTCCCCCCTATCCCCCATATTGTGTAAACTAGCCTATAATAGACTAGTCTATGTGCGGGGTTTGGCCTCTTGTAAAAATGGATAAAATAGGGTAAAACAGGCGCATAGTCAGGGAGGGTGATAATAAAGCAGGGAGGGTATAATAAAGAGAGGGTAATAATAATGGGTGAGATAATCATGCGAGGAAACAGGCCAAACGCTATTTTGCGGGCGCACAAATATATTTTACTAATTTGCCTTTTCAGCTGGGCGGTGCTTATGCCCGCTTTGTCTTTGGCGCAATATAAAGAAAGCGGCATGATTAAAGGCGCGCGCAGTGGCAATATCGGCACTATGGAGCGCAGCTATATTGAAGGCACAAGCCCCAATGAACGCAGTTTTGACGGCGACCCCGCGATTTTAATTGGCACTGAGGCAGGCCATGTCGATGTGGTGCGCTATTTAATATTTCGGGGCGCACGAGTGGATGATAGGGGCACACACCAACGCACGGCCTTAACCGTGGCCGCCGCATATGGGAATGTTGAAATTATGGAACATTTGCTAGATGCAGGCGCCGACCCCGACCGCACAGGCACACGCAAAGAAGTGCCGATTATTATTGCCGCCCGTGCCGGCCATTTAGAAGCCGTCAAATTATTGATTAAAAAAGGCGCCTATTTGGATGATACGGATTTAACAGGGCGCACCGCCCTTGACTGGGCGAGACAGGGGCGCAATCCGCGCTTGATTCAATTATTAGAAAATGCCGAGCAACAATAAAGCCGAGCAACAATAAAGCCGCGCAATAATAAAGTCATGCAACAATAAAGCCGCGCAATAATAAAGCCACGCGCAACAATAAAGTCACGTGCATTTAGCATGCGCTCTTTTTATGCAATTCTATGCAATTTCTATGCAATTTTTATACAATTTTTATACAATTTCTATGCAATAGCGGGTTCTTCAAAAGCCGCAAGCCCTGTCATGCCTAGCTGGTCTAATAGGGCTTTGTCTTTTTCTTGTGCTGGGTTGGCTTTGGTTAGCAATTCATCGCCAACAAAAATGGAATTTGCGCCGGCAAAAAAGCAAAGCGCCTGCATTTCATCGCTCATTTCTTCGCGCCCTGCGGATAGGCGCACGCTTGCGCGCGGCATTAAAATACGGGCAACCGCAATGCACCGCACAAACTCAATCGGGTTCGGCAAGGGGGCATTTTCTAAAGCCGTGCCAGCAACAGCAATCAGCTGGTTAATCGGCACACTATCAGGGTGTTGTGGCAAATTGGCTAATATGCGCAACATATTTGCCCTATCGGCAACGCTTTCGCCCATGCCAATAATCCCGCCACAACATATTTTCATGCCACTTTTGCGCACGGCTTCTAATGTGTCTAGCCTATCTTGGAATGTGCGGGTGGTGATGATTTTGTCGTAAAATTCTTTTGAAGTGTCGATATTGTGATTGTAATAATCAAGCCCCGCTTCGGCTAATTCATCTGCTTGTTGCTGGGTGAGCATGCCAAGTGTGGCGCAACTTTCTAATCCCAAAGCGCGCACACCCTTTATCATTTCTTTTAAGGCCGCCATATCGCGGTCTTTGAGGTTGCGCCAAGCTGCCCCCATGCAATAGCGCGTTGCCCCTTCTTGCTTGGCTTTTGTGGCGGTTTCTAGCACCGCATCTACGCTCATCAATTTGCTTGCCTGTAATCCCGTTTTGGCATGTGCCGATTGGCTACAATAGCCGCAATCTTCGGGACAGCCGCCGGTTTTAATCGATAAAAGACGGCATAATTGCACTTGATTAGGGTTAAAAAATTGGCGGTGAATATAATGTGCTTGAAAGAGTAAATCATTAAAGGGCAGGGCAAAGAGAGTTTGCACTTGTTCTTGCGTCCAGTCATGGCGTATCAATTCAGCTTGCGCCTTATTCTGCTCTAAACCGTTTGCGGGTGTTTTGTCTTGTTTTGTCTGTGCGGGCATAATGTCCTCTCTTAGAGGTGAGTTGTGTTTTATTTATAAACAATTTATTTCTATAAACAAGCCTATTTTCATACGCCTTGCCTGCTTTGGGGAATAGGCAGGGGCTTTCATGGCAAGGGGGCTTTATGTGTTGCGAAATAGGCCAATTTCAATCCAGCCTGCTTTTGATGTTGGAAAATGTCTATTTTGCCCCATGCGGTCAGCCTCTAATCTTTGCATAGACCATAAATCAGCCATTTTCAGCCCGATAAGAGTGCTGAGTTCGCCCGCCTCATAGGTTCTAATATCGCCAATCTCGCAATGTTTTTGAATAGTCGCAAATACAGCATGGCTTATTTGGTGGGCTTGCTCTGTCATAGCATGGGTGGGTTTCATATATTCAGCAATCACAATTTGTGGGGCAAGTGTTTTGCAGAGATTTTCTAATGCCTTATCTTCTATGTAATAAGTAATGCCTTCCAATAATAAAAGGCTTGGTTGGGTGGGCGACCAATCCGCCTTTTCTAGGGCTTGCTTGCAGCTCATTGCATCTTGCAGGTCGGCATGGATAAATAGACAGCTGCTATTTTCAGCAAGCTGGTGTTTAATATCCATATTCTCCCAATCAATTTCAAAAATACGACATGCGGGAAAGCGCGCCGCCAATTCAATACCCATCGCATCTAACCCCGCCCCCGCAATAATAATTTGCTCTATTTGTTTATCGTGCGGCTTATCTTGCGTCAAAATGGATTGACATAATTGCAAAATACCAAATTTGCGGTTCAAAATGAGTTCGCCATAATGCGGCCAAATGGCCGTACAGGCTTTATTGAGTTCGACACCTGCGGATAAATCTAATTTCGCAAGATATTGAGTGGCCGCTGTCGATTGATAAATACCCTTTAAGGCCCAAAGCAATACAGCAGCAGATGTTTCAGAAATTTTATGCATAGGCGCGCGTCTCATTTAGATTTAGGGTTTGCAGATGTCTCATTTATTATACAGTTTTGTTATACAGTCTTTATTTATACAGTTTTATTTATAGAATTTTATTTATCTAGGCGTTTATTTGTCTAGGCATTTATTTATCCAAACTAGCCATTAAAACATATTTTGTCTCAATATAATCTTCAATACCCATAAATGAGCCTTCCCGCCCAATCCCCGATTGCTTAACACCGCCAAAGGGGGCGATTTCAGTCGATAAAAGGCCAGAATTGACAGCCACCATGCCAACTTCAAGGGCTTTGACAACCCGCCATATACGGCCAATATCGCGGGAGAATAAATAAGCAGCAAGGCCAAATTCGGTTGCATTGGCTTGGGCGATAAGGTCGGCTTCGTCAGTGAAGGAAAAAATTGGCGCAAGCGGGCCAAATGTTTCCTCACGCGCAACCCGCATAGAGGCGGTTACATGTGTCAAAATAGTTGGCTCAAAAAACCCATGCCCTAATTTGTGCGGTTTGCCGCCTGCTACAATCTGCGCGCCCTTATTTGTTGCATCTTTAATATGGGCTTTGACTTTTTCAACCGCCGCCATATCAATCAATGGCCCCTGTGTTATGTTTTTTTCCATGCCATTGCCAAGTTTTAACTGCGCGACGGCTTGGCTTAATTTTTCGACAAACGCATCATAAATATTGGCTTGTACATAAATTCTATTCGCACAAACGCAAGTTTGACCTGTATTGCGAAATTTTGAGGCCATTGCGCCCGCCACCGCCGCCTCTAAATCAGCATCTGCAAAAACAATAAAGGGCGCATTGCCGCCTAATTCCATAGAGACTTTTTTAATTGTCGGGGCGGCTTGTCCAAGCAATAAGCGCCCTGTTTCAGTCGAACCTGTAAAACTTAATTTGCGCACAATGGGTGAATCGGTCAAGGCTTTGCCAATCGGGCGCGCATCACCTGTTACAACATTAAAGACCCCATCTGGCACGCCTGCTTCTTGTGCCAATTTTGCTAATGCTAAAGCGGATAAAGGGGTTTGTTCGGCGGGCTTTAATATCATGGTGCAACCAACGGCTAGGGCAGGGGCGGCTTTGCGTGTAATCATCGCGGCTGGGAAATTCCAAGGCGTAATGGCAGCAACAACCCCAATGGGTTGGTGCATGACAAGAATTTCAGCATCCGCACGGTGGCTTGGAATAATTGTCCCATAATCGCGCTTGGCTTCTTCACCAAACCATTCAATATAAGCCGCCGCATAAGCAATTTCGGCTTTTGCTTCGGCCAAAGGTTTGCCCTGTTCGGCCGTCATAATAATGGCTAAATCTTCTTGGTGTGTGAGTAAGAGGTCAAACCAGCGCCGCAAAATAGAGGCGCGCTGCTTTGCTGTTTGCGCGGCCCATGCGCTTTGCGCTTTTTGTGCGGCACGAATGGCTGCCTCCGTTTCCGCTTGCGCCATGTTCGCCACATCGATAATCACTTCACCTGTGGCTGGATTATGGACGGGAAATGTTTGGCCGTCATTGGCTTTCACCCATTGGCCGTCAATCAGTGCGTGCGCGCAAAGTAAGTCTGTTTTTGTTAGGTTTAAGGACATGGTGCAACAGATTAAATAATATCAAGTAAAAGCCTATTATCAGCATATTACCCCTTAAATATAGCCTATATTTTGCGATAATAAACCTATTTTGCGGTCGTATATCCTATATTATAATGACATTGTTTTAATAAATTACTCTCATAGGGTCATAGGTTGGGACATTCAAATAGCTTCCAATAAGCTGCAAGTAATTCTAGGGACATAGATTATGCTTTCACAAAATATAATTCAGCAAATGGCCTGCGCCTTAGATGAAGCAGAGCAAAACGGCCAACAAATTGAGGCTTTCACGCAAACCCACCCCATGATGACATTAGAGGATGCGTATCGGGTGCAAAAGGCTTGGATAGATATGAAACTTGCCCGCGGGCGTAAAAAAATAGGCAAAAAAATAGGCCTTACTTCGCGTGCCATGCAATTAGCGATGAAAATTGATGAGCCTGATTTTGGCATTTTGCTAGATGATATGCTGTTTGAAAATGAGTGCGAACTCGTTGCAAGTGATTTTTTAGACCCGCGGGTTGAAGTAGAGTTTGGCTTTAAGTTGAAAAAAACACTTATCGGTAATGAATTAAGTTTAGAAAATGTTTTAGAGGCGACCGACTATATCCAACCCATGCTTGAAATTATTGCCGCCCGCTCTTATCGGGTGCATCCGCAAACGGGCTATACGCGCACAATATATGATACAATTTCAGACAATGCGGCAAGTGCGGCCTTTATTGTGGGGGGTGAGAAAATTGACCCCGCTCAGCTTGCCAATGAGATTGATTTAGCATGGGCGGGATCTGTGCTTTATCGAAATGGCGAAGTGGAGGAAACAGGGCTTGGTGCGGGCATATTGGGGCATCCAGCCAAAGGGCTTATTTGGCTTGCCAAACGCCTTGCCCCTTTTGATGAGGGTTTGCAGGCAGGGGAATTCATTTTAGCTGGCTCTTTTACCCGCCCCGTGAATTGCCGCGCGGGCGATAGGTTTTTGGCTGATTATGGCAGATTAGGCAAAATTGCCTTTAATGTTATATAGATAATGTCATATAGGCATTTTAAGCGCGATATATTCTTAAACTAGCCCGCGACCTTTTCATCTGCAACTCGATTCTCTAATTGCCCGATTTGGGGTGACGCAATTTCTATTACATCGCCTGCTGTCAAATATTTAGGTGGGTTAAAGCGCGCCCCCGCGCCTGTCGGTGTGCCTGTAAAAATAATATCGCCCGGCTTCAAGCGGGTAAATATAGAAAGATAATGAATAAGTTTCGCAAAAGGGAATAAGAGTTTTTCTGTTGTATCATTTTGCCGAATCTCGCCATTGATTGTGGTTGTTAGGGCAAGCCTATCAAAACGGTCAAAATGTCTGCTGGGTATAAGGGCTGGGCCTATGGCGCCGCTTTTTTCAAAATTTTTGCCCTGTGTGACATTAAATTTCGCATACCGTACCCAATCACGCAAAGTACCATCATTTCCCAAAGTCAAGCCAGCAATATGTTTATTTGCTTCTGCTTGGGGTATGCGGCGGCCGCCTTTGCCGATAATGATAACAATTTCCCCTTCATAATCGAACTGCTCTGACTCAGGCGGGCGTATTAGATTTTGCTTATGGCCTGTGAAACTATCAGCCGTGCGCATAAAAACACTTGGATTTTTGGGTGTCTCTTGTCCGTCTTGATATTCCTCATTGCGATTCGTATAATTTACGCCAATGCAGAAAATTTTTTCAGGCGCACATAATAAAGCAGAAAAACTGACTTGATTATCATAAAAATCCATTTCCTGCGTGGCTTGTGCGTCTAAAATCTGTGTGAGTGTATTTTGCTCTAAATGGGTATGAATATTTTGCTCTGTTATCAATCCCCTATTCGTTAAATCGCGATAGCAGTCTGCTTGCGCAACCGCATAAATAAGCCCTTTTTCAGTGGATAATTTAACAAGTCTCGGTAATTGTTCTATTTGCATAGGGGGTTCTATATGTTAGCATTAAAGCGTGTTTAATTTGAACTATTATTGTTTGGGTTATTGGCGTTTATCACATTATA
>JAPPQG010000018.1:0-7567 GCA_028816945.1 Alphaproteobacteria bacterium | reverse complement strand
TTATAACATTATGACATTATCATATTAGCGCATTTGGAGAGAAATTGTGAGCCTCTATTATGTTCAAAAATTTATCTATAATATTAACCGCGACACAAAATTACAGACGGGCTTTGCGGCTAATGCGGATATGATATTAGCCAATTATGATTTAACAGATGAAGAAGCTTGCGCTTTGCGTGAAGCGGATATTGGCCTGCTTTATGTCATGGGTGTCAATGGGCAATTACTTATGCATTATGCGGCCTATCGCGGCTTGGCATGGGATGATTATATTCAAGCCATGAAAGATGGGTTAGCGAAATATGGCGAAGTGCGCGCAGGATCTTATGTAACGATTGATGGCGGCGCGGGTGGGGCGGTATGAGTTTGGTATTTGCTGGTCTGTGTAGCCATGCGCCGGGCATTACGGCACGCGCTGAACGCGCGCCAGCTGAATTGCGCGAACCATTTTTTGCTAATTTTAATATCATGCGCCAGCAATTAGAAGCAGCCAAACCAGATGCGCTGATTGTCATTGCCGCCGAACATTTTGCTAATTTCTTTATGGATAATATGCCCGCTTATGCAATGGGGGCGGCACCTTATTATGAAGGGCCGATTGAGGATCCTGATTGGCTAAAAATTAAAAGGCGGAAAATTCCCGGCAATGCAAACCTCTCTTTCCGACTCATAAAGACTATTATGCAAGATATTGACCTTGCATATAGTGAGGAATGGAAATGTGACCATGGGATTATGGTGCCGCTCCATTTTTTAACGCCCAATTATGATATTGACATTATTCCCGTCAATATAAATTGCCAAACAGCCCCCTTTACGCCATTAAAACGGGCTTGGGCGTTTGGCAAAGCTTTGCGCAAAGCGTGTGATTTTGTCGATGAACGTATCGCCATTGTGGCAACGGGCGGCATATCGCATTGGCCGGCAACACCCAATTCGGGCAAAATAAATGAGGCATGGGATAGGGATTTTTTAGACAAATTTGCACGCAATGATAAAACAGCCCTTTTAGCATATAATGATGAGGCGGTTTATGCTGATGCAGGGCAAGGGGGTGCTGAAATCCGCACCTTTATTGCCCTTGCCGGGGCGGTGGAAGGGCGAAAAATAAATATTGCATTTTACGCACCCATTCCAATTTATGCAGTCGGTTGCACGATTGCTATGGTAGATTTAGATGAGTCATAAATGAGTGCCGAGACTAAATGAGCCAACAATGCCGCATTTAATTATTGAATATACGAAAAACCTTGAAGGTCATGTCGATAAGCAAGCCTTTATAGATGAAACACATAAAATTGCCCTTGCGACTGGTATATTTAAGCCCGGCGGTATTAAAGTGCGCTTGCATGTGGTAGATGATTTCAAAATTGCCGATGGTCACCCCGATAATGGATTTATTCATATTCATATGCGGGTTGGTTATGGGCGTGATGAGGAGACGCGCAGCAAAGCGGCCGAACAAATATTTCAGCATTTAGCCGAATGGCTAGAACCCGTATTTGCAAACCGTCCATTTGGCTTTTCTGTCGAATTAAATGAGATACCGCCAGAGACGAATTACAAAAAAAATAATCTACATGATTATCTCACCAAAAGAGCAGAACAAAATTCAAATAGGGATTGATATGTCTGATTTAGAAAAAAATTTACAATTCGCGCAACATTATATGCAGCAATATGAGGGCAAAACATTAGGCCATTTTATAAATGGTGCATGGGTCACCCCCTCTGCTTGTGAGGTTTTTGCCAATATCAACCCAGCCGATAAGTCCTTTTTATGCAATGTCGCAAGTGGCACGGCTGATGATATTGGCTTGGCCGCGCAAGCCGCCGAAAATGCTTTTTTCACATGGCGCACTATGCCTAGCAAACAACGCCGCAAGATTTTGCATAAAATTGCCGATATGATAGAAGCCCGCGCGCAAGACATTGCGATTGCTGAGTCTATTGATACGGGACAGGTTTTGCGCTTTACATCAAAAGCGGCTTTGCGCGGGGCAGAAAATTTCCGCTTTTTTGCTGATAAGGCAGAAAGCGCGCGCGATGGTTTAGCATTGCCTGTGGATGAAAAACATTTGAATATCACAACCCGCCAACCGATTGGGCCGGTTGGGGTGATTACGCCTTGGAATACGCCTTTTATGTTATCGACTTGGAAAATTGCCCCTGCTTTGGCGGCGGGCTGTACGGTCGTCCATAAGCCTGCTGAATGGAGTCCCCTCTCAGCCGCTTTATTGGTTGCGATTGCCCATGAAGCGGGCTTGCCTGATGGGGTTTTTAATATGGTGCAAGGCTTGGGCGAGATTGCAGGCAAATCCTTAACCGAACACGAAGCCATTAAAGCGATTGCCTTTGTTGGGGAAAGCCATACGGGGCAGCTCATTCAAGCGCAGGCCGCGCCGACACTCAAACGGCTTCATTTTGAATTAGGCGGTAAAAACCCCGTCATTGTTTTTAATGATGCCGATTTTGAGCGCGCCGTAGATGCGGCCGTCTTTATGATTTATTCGCTGAATGGAGAGCGTTGCACGAGTTCATCGCGCTTGTTAGTGCAAGAGGAGCTTTATGATAAATTTACAAAAGCCGTAGCCGCGCGTGCTGAAAATATCAAATTAGGTCACCCGCTTGATCCCGATTCAGAGCTTGGTCCTTTAATACATAAACAACATTATGATAAGGTAAAAAATTATTTGTCGCAAGCCGAACAAGAAGGGGCAGTGTGTGCCACAGGCGGCGTCGCACAAAATAAACCAGCAGACGGGTTTTATGTGCGCCCAACTTTATTTACCAAGGCGCATAATAATATGCGGATTGCGCGCGAAGAAATTTTTGGCCCTGTGCTAACCGCTATTCCCTTTAAGGATGAGGCGGATGCGATTCGCATTGCCAATGATAGTGATTATGGTTTGTGTGGCTATTTATGGACACGCGATATTGGCCGCGCCCATCGCATAGCACAAGCGCTTGATGTGGGTATGGTTTGGGTTAATTCAGAAAATACCCGCCATTTGCCAACGCCTTTTGGGGGGATGAAAATGTCAGGCATTGGCCGCGATGGTGGTGATTATAGTTTTGATTTTTATATGGAAACAAAAAACATTGCCATTGGCCTAGATAAGCACAAAATCCCTAAATTAGGGGCTTAAAGGCTTGGCATGGTTAATTCGCCGACCTTACAAAAATCGCATTAGCGATTTTCTCAAACGCATTTTCATATACGACTGTATCTAAAATAGGCTTATCTTTTCTACTTGTTTGACCATAAAGGGAGGAAGTGTGTGTGGTGGAAACAAAATTAAGTCTGACTCTAGTAAAATCCCCTATGCGTTCTACAAAACCAGTTGCCTTGGTTTGTGAAGATGCTAACATGCCTGTGAAAAATTGCGATGCCTCATCACTTTGCGTTGCACTTTCAGCACTAATAAGCCCTGTATCTTTGTCAGCATTAGATATGGTGTAACCTAAATCTTGAAATACCGAAATGACACTTGCAAAAACGATAGATTTGTCTTCTTCAAATTCCCGCGTTTGAATTGTTTGAATTTCTAGTGGCGTTAATGGAGCAGGCGTTGAAATTGCGCAAGCACTTAATAGGGTAGCAGAGAATGCTAAAATGAGTATTTTTTTATGTAACATTATGTGTTCCTAAAAATTTGCAGTTCTACTTCGAAAATCAGTCACTACATCATTTTCATCAAATTTGATAATCAAAGTTATCATCCTAGATGAGGTTTCAAAACCAGAACTATCCGAAGACTGCCCAGCAATAATTATCGTCCAATAATTTGATTGAGAGGAAGAACGGGAAACTCTCGCACTTCGTTGATAGGTCCAAACCTCTCTGCCTTTCCCATCTCTTGTTGTCGCATTTGGCGAGCCAAAATTTTCTAAAACTTCAAACTTCGTTGTTTGCCCGACTCGTAGATTTAACTGAACATTCCCCTGAGTGAGAGGTGAATTTTTCTCCGTCCCCGATGAATTTTGATCTCGAGAAGGCATGGCACAGGCCGACAATAAAAAGACCATGCAAAGCAAAATGAATGGGGTTTTTATATTATAAATGTCAATTATTCGGGTATCCATAATCTATCCTTTTTCTAAAATATGCTAATTCTAAAATATGCCGAAAATAAGCTTTTTAAGCGGTTTCGCCTAGCAAAATGAACATAATGGAGCCACCCACGCACCCCTAGCATGTAGATTTATACATGACAAGCCCTTTTTCAATTTAGAGGCTTACGATTCGCTCATATATTCTATTAGCTCATCTATTGATTTTGGATAATATATTGATTTTAGATAAAGGCCACATCACATGTGCCGAGTTTTTCAATCGTCACCGACATTTTATCGCCCGCTGTCACAGGCTCTAATGGGACAAGTGAGCCAGACAAAATAATTTCACCGGCAAGAAATGGGATACCTAATTCGCCTAATGTATTAGCAAGCCATGCAACCGAATTGAGCGGCGAGCCTTGAACGGCCGAACTATATCCTTCTGACAGAAATTCGCCATTTTTGGAAACAGTTGCTTTAAGTTGGGTCAAGTCAAGCCCGCGCGGGTCAATTTCTGCTTCCCCCAATACATAGACACCGCAAGACGCATTATCGGCAATCGTGTCTTGGATTTTAATTTTCCAATCCGCAATACGGCTATCGACAATCTCAAAACAGGGCATAATTGTCTCTGTCGCTTGCAAAACATCGGCCGCCTTTATGCCCGGCCCTTTAAGGCTTTCTTTTAAGCGAAAAGCAATTTCCGCCTCCGCTCGTGGCGCAATCATCGGCCCCATTGGCACTTGCCCGTCCTTTATCCACATAGCATCTGTTAAAAAACCAAAATCGGGCCTATCAACATTAAGCATTGTTTGCACGGCTTCACTGGTTATGCCAATTTTTTTGCCAATCACTTTTTCGCCCTCTGCTTCGCGGCGGGCAAGCATTTGCAGGGAGGCGCGATAGGCTTCCTCAATGCTTATATCATCATGCGTATCTGTAATAGGCGCAATCGGTTGGCGGCCACGCAGGGCTTCAAATAATTGATTGCCTAAATTTTCTGCCCGATTTGTCATTTTTATCTCCTTGTATATGTTGTTATCAGTGGCAAGATAATAGAGCAAAACATAGTTTATTTGTCAAACCTATCCTATGCGTTGTTTTCACCTTCTTATTTTCAATTATCCTTTTTAAGCCATTTGGGGTTACTTAATCTGTATAAGCCTGCTAGACTATTACCTCATTATATTACAGGCTAGATTAGTGAGGGCAACATGCATAATAGAATCAGGCACAATAGAATAAAGCACCGAATTATTATTGTTATATTTTTTACTCTTTTTGGGATAATAGAATTAGCTTATCCCCAGCGCGCGCAGGCTGATCCTGTCGTACATGTTGCGTCTGATAAACAGGGCGCACCGCAGGCTGAGCCTGTCGCACAGGCTGATAAGCAGGTTTTTGAGGCAGAACAACTCTTACACAGACGCAGTGCCGAATTTAACAGAGAGATTATTAAACTGACCGATAATGCCTATACAGCGGTTGGCTATGGTGTCTCTGCTATTTCTATGGTTATCGGCCCGAACGGCTATTTTTTAATTGATGCAGGCATTGACCCTGCTGAAACAAAAGAAGCCCTTGATGAATTTGCCAAACTGACAGATAAGCCCTTGCGTGCCTTGCTTATCACGCATGGGCATTTTGACCATTTTGCCGGCGCGCAAGCCATACTTGCCGCACACCCTAATATAGACATATGGGCGATGGAAAATTTCGGCCATGAAAATAAATTTTTCACCGATGCAGGCCTAACCATTCAAGGAAAGCGCGGCGCCCTGCAAAGCGGGTTTTTATTGCCGCGCGAGAAACGTATCAATAATGGTATTGCCAAAACCTATTATCCGCCCAAAGCCACTGAAGCTTGGCGCAACCGCACCATTCCCCATCCAACAAAAACCATTAACGCACCCACGCGGGTTGTAATCGCCGGGCTCACTGTGGAAATGATGCCAAGCCCGGGTGAAACTTATGACACAATGTCTATTTGGCTGCCGCAAAAATCTGTTCTTTTTGCCGGCGATAATTTTTATAAATCATGGCCTAATCTTTATCCCATACGCGGGGCGGCTTATCGCGATGTTAAATTATGGATTGATGCGCTAGATGCGCTACTTGCCAAACGGGCAAATGTTTTAGTTGGCGGCCATACGCGCCCGATTATTGGCCGCCGCAAAGTCCAACAAATATTAAGCGATTATCGCCGTGGTGTGGCGTCTGTTTTTGAGCAGACAATTGCTGGCATGAATAAAGGGCTGACAGTGGATGAATTGGTTGCGACTGTGCGCTTGCCGTCTGATTTGGCGGATAAGGATTTTCTGCGCCCCTATTACGGCCACCCCGAATGGGCGGTGCGCTCTATTTATAGCGGCTATTTAGGGTGGTTTGACGGCAATCCAACCAATTTGTTTCCTCTATCGGCCAAAGAGAGGGCGGCTGAAATTGCCTCTATGCTAGGCGGGGAGGCGCAATTATTCGCACAACTGCGTCTCGCGCAAAGCCAAAATAAGCACCAATGGACAGCCGAATTGGCCGATATGATACTTGCCTTACAGCCCAAAAATAAACAAGCCATGCGTGCCAAAGCCGATGCTTATGATAAATTAGGGCGGGCTTTGCTGACGGCAACGGGGCGCAATTTTTATTTTTCCACCGCCCAACAATTACGCAAACAAATTGGCGAATGAATTCGGCTTTATCAATAGGCTTTATGAGTTAGGCTTTATCAATTAGGCTTTGGCTTGTTTGCTTTTTTTCAAACGATAGGCTAATTGCGGCCGTGTGAGGCCAAGCAGGCGGGCGGCTTTTGCCAAATTGCCATCTGTTTGCGCCACAGCCTGTTCTAATAGCAGATTTTCAATATCCGCAAAGGCAATATCCGTATTGAGAATCGCTTTGACTGTATCGCCAATATCAAGTGATTGGCTAGTTGATTCTCCATTGGCGGGCGGTATATTAGAAGGCGTGTTGGGCGGCGCGCTGTTTGGCTCTTTGTTACTTGCTTCTGTGTCGCTTCGCTCTTTGTTGTTTGGTTCTGTGTTGTTTGATTCTCTGTGTTTTTTATTATCGGTTACTGTGTGGTGGGCGGGGACTGTGTCTAATTGCCCGTCTTGGCGCACTCCCATGAGATAGGAAGAAATTTTCTCCCCCGATGTAAAAAGATGCGGAATATCTATCGGACAGCCCGGATCGGCTAAAATAATCGCTCGTTCAATCATATTTTCCATTTCTCGTATATTGCCCGGCCAATCATAGGTGAAAAGCGTATGTATCGCGCGTTCGCTAAAACCTGACGGGTTTCTTTTATGGCGTTTGCTAAATTTTTTGAAAAAATGGTCAATCAATAAAGGAATATCGGCTTTGCGCTCATGCAAGGGTGGGATATAGATTGGAAAAACATTCAGCCGAAAATATAAATCTTCTCGGAAACGACCAGCGGCGACCTCTTCGAGCAGATTAACATTTGTCGCCGCGACGACGCGTGTGCTAACTTTACGCGTCTTTG
>JAPPQG010000057.1 GCA_028816945.1 Alphaproteobacteria bacterium | reverse complement strand
TAGACACACAAGGCGTCAAAGACCGCAAGCAACGCCGCTCTAAATATGGCGCAAAGCGTCCTAAATAATAAAGAGAATTATCATGTCCCGTCGTCGCCGTGCAGAAAAACGCAAAATTAACCCAGATGCCAAATATGGCGATAAAGTGCTGGCGAAATTTATGAATAGCCTCATGTTGCACGGCAAGAAATCCGTTGCCGAAAACATTATTTATGGCGCATTGGATATTGTCGAGGATAAGATGAAGCGCGAACCTATGCCTGTTTTCCACGAAGCATTGGAAAATATTATGCCCTCTGTTGAAGTGCGCTCCCGCCGTGTTGGCGGTGCGACTTATCAAGTGCCTGTTGAAGTGCGCGCTGACCGCAAAAATGCACTTGCCATTCGTTGGCTGATTAGTGCGGCACGGGCGCGCAATGAAAAGACAATGGTCGATAGGCTGGCTGCCGAATTGATGGACGCTATCAATAATCGGGGCGCCGCTGTCAAAAAACGAGAAGACACACACCGCATGGCCGAAGCCAACCGCGCTTTCGCTCATTATCGCTGGTAGAAATAATTGGGATAAGTCATGGCACGCAAAACACAGATTAAAGATTATCGCAATATCGGCATTATGGCGCATATTGATGCGGGTAAAACGACCACGACTGAACGGATTTTATTTTATACAGGTGTGAGCTATAAAATAGGCGAAGTCCATGACGGGGCGGCGACAATGGACTGGATGGAGCAAGAACAAGAGCGGGGGATTACGATTACTTCGGCCGCAACAACTTGTTTTTGGCGGGATAAGCGCATTAACATAATTGATACGCCGGGCCATGTGGATTTTACGATTGAGGTTGAACGCTCCCTGCGTGTGCTAGACGGGGCAGTGGCTGTATTTGATTCAGTGGCTGGCGTCGAGCCGCAATCAGAGACTGTTTGGCGGCAAGCCGATAAATATTCAGTCCCGCGCATGTGTTTTGTCAATAAAATGGACCGCACGGGGGCGGATTTTTTCCGTTGCGTAGAAATGATTAAAGATAGGCTAGGCTCTCATCCGCTCGTCATTCAACTGCCTATTGGGGCAGAGAGTAATTATGAAGGGCTGATTGATTTAATTAAAATGAAAGAGGTTTTGTGGAAAAAAGAAGATCTTGGTGCCGAATATGAATATGGCGATATTCGCGATGAATTAAAAGCAGAGGCCGATAAATATCGCTCCATAATGGTTGAAATGGCGGTTGAAGTTGATGATACAGTTATGGAATCCTATTTGGACGGCAAAGAGCCAAGCGAAGAAGAACTTATCGCATGCATTCGCAAGGGAACAATAGAGCAAAATTTTGTCCCCGTGCTAAATGGGACAGCTTTTAAGAATAAGGGCGTGCAGCCATTATTAGATGCGATTGTTGATTTTATGCCGGCCCCCACAGATGTAAAGGCCATTACAGGCATTGATGCAAAAACAGAAGCAGACATTAGCCGCCAATCGGCAGATGATGAACCGCTTTCTATGTTGGCTTTCAAAATTGCCAATGACCCATTTGTCGGCTCGCTAACCTTTGCCCGCATTTATTCTGGCGTGTTAGAGAGCGGGCAAACACTTATGAACACAGTCAAAGATAAGCGCGAACGCATTGGCCGTATGTTGCAAATGCATGCCAATTCGCGCGAAGATATTAAAGAAGCCTATGCGGGCGATATTGTCGCTCTCGTTGGCTTAAAAGGGACAACAACAGGCGATACATTATGTGTGCCAGAAAGCCCCGTTATTTTAGAGAGAATGGAATTCCCCGACCCTGTGATTGAGGTTGCTGTCGAGCCAAAAACAAAAGGCGACCAAGAGAAAATGGGGATAGCATTAAGCCGTCTTGCGCAAGAAGACCCATCTTTTCGGGTGAAAAGTGATGAAGAAAGCGGCCAGACTGTGATTGCGGGCATGGGCGAGTTGCACCTTGATATTATTGTCGACCGTATGAAGCGGGAATTTAAGGTGGAAGCGAATGTTGGCGCGCCGCAAGTCGCCTATCGAGAAACATTCACCAAAACGGCTGATGTTGATTATACGCATAAAAAACAAACGGGCGGGGCAGGGCAATTTGCCCGTATCAAAATGACTATTGAGCCACAGACGGCGGGCGATGGATATGAGTTTGAAAATAAAATTGTCGGTGGCGCAATTCCAAAAGAATATATTCCGGGCGTTGAAAAAGGCATAAATAGTGTGCGTGAAAGCGGCGTGTTAGCAGGCTTTCCGATGATTGATTTCAAAGTAACCTTATATGATGGCGCATTCCACGATGTGGATTCTAGCGTTATGGCATTTGAAATTG
>JAPPQG010000079.1 GCA_028816945.1 Alphaproteobacteria bacterium | reverse complement strand
TCTCATTAGGTTAATTTATGCTTTTCTGGACTTTTTAGGTGAAAATGTTGCGGGGTTGAGGGCAAGTTAAGTGATTTTTGTTGTGGATTGTCGAATCGCTAGCTAGTTTATGCGTAGGCGATAGAATATAGAGGATATGCGCTATGTTGGATTCGGTCAGCAATCAATTTAACCCTGCAAGTGCGCGGCCTATGCGGGCAGATAAGGCTAATTTTATCAGCTATTTGGAGCGGTTTAATCGGATTGGCAAAGCCACTGAAACTTTCACAGAAAATGGCATCCGCTATTATGTCAATGATTATTGGACCTCAGCACAAAGGCAAGCCAACAGACTCCATGAGATAAGCTATCGCGCCTGTTTCAAAGCCGAATTGCCTGCCTTTTTTATATCTGCCCTAACGGCAGCGGGCGATATTGTCTATGACCCATTTATGGGGCGTGGCACAACGCCATTACAAGCGGCCCTTATGGGGCGCAAACCCATAGGCAATGATATTAACCCGCTTAGTGAAATGCTCCTGCGCCCCCGCTTTACGCCGCCAAAATTGGCTGAGGTGGCAACAAGGCTAGATGAAATTGACTGGCAAAGAGACACGCCCATAGATGAGTCGCTTTTGGTCTTTTATCACCCCGCAACCTTAAAGCAGATAATTGCTCTTAAACATTGGCTGATTGAGCGAAGCCACCGCAAAAATGGGCTTGATAACACTGATGACTGGATTCGTATGGTCGCCCTTAACAGGCTAACGGGGCATTCGTCGGGTTTCTTTTCAGTCTATACATTGCCCCCTAATCAAGCGGTGAGTGTCGAGCGACAGGCAAAAATAAATGCGCACCGCAAACAAACACCACCTAAGCGCGATGTAAAATCCATTATTTTGAAGAAAACAAAAGTCCTAATATCGCAAAGCGAAGGCTTTTATTGCCGTGATGCGCTTTTGGGAAAAAGCCCCGCCGATAAAACCGCTTTTATTGATAGGGGTTGTGTTGATTTGGTGGTTACCTCCCCGCCCTTTTTGGATATTGTGCAATATCATAAAGATAATTGGTTGCGTTGCTGGTTTGCCTCTATTGATGCGGCCGCTGTGCCTATCTCAATGCACAAATCAATCGCGGCTTGGACGGAATTTGTCCGCAAAACATTGAGCGAATTGGCACGGGTGATGAAAGCGGGCGGCCATTTGGCCTTTGAGGTTGGCGAAGTGCGCAAGGGTAAAATTTTACTAGAAAAACATGTTATCCAAGCGGCACAAAACCTCCCCTTTGACATATTAGGCGTGATGGTGAATCAACAAAATTTCACAAAAACCGCTAATTGCTGGGGCATAAACAATAATCATAAAGGCACAAATTCGAACCGCATTATATTGATGAAAAGATATTAGGCGGCTAATTGCTACGGGATGAGGGATTATATCTCTTCCTCTGCCTCTTCATTATCATATAAAAACTCTTTGCGTTTGGGGATAATTTCATCAACAATAGGCCCCAAAATCTCATCTATGGCTTCGGCGCGTTCAGCAAGCCACTCAAAATAAGACGGCCATTCCTGCTCCTCCAAAACATCACAATTTCTAGGTTCAGGCATAATGCTGGCTGTATTATGTTTTTTACGATGATGTATATACTCAATTTTGCCAAATTGACCCAATGTTTTTTCTAAATGGGATTCATGGTTTTCTTTAATATAGTCCATAATTTTATGCCCATTATATCTCTCAGAGCCATCAATATATAGGCTAGCAAATATTCTTTTCTTGCGAATTTGTATATCCATCTTGAAATGAAAGGGCCCTCTAAAATTAATCGCCTCAGGTTCCTTATTGCCATTACTGCACCGATTAACGAAAGATTTGTGTCGTAATAGAGGACTATTTTCCCTTTCTTTCTCTAAAAACGCAATAAATGCTTTCCAGAATTCTACATAAAGTTTTTGTGTGGCACTTAACTCACCGCTTGCTTTTTTCTTTTCTGTACGCGACCAATCATTCGGGCGACATACAACATCTAAATCAGGGATAAGCATGTCACCTGCTTTTTTTAAGCTAATCTGTAAGCCAAAAAAATTATTTTCTGAATCGGTGCGGGCATTAAGCCAATCTAAAGCGGCGCGGTGTTCGTCTTTTATTTTTTCGGCAATCCAAATTAAATGACAACCCGGCTCATCGGTCGTCAAAAAACCCGCATAGGTAAGAATTTTACCAAGATGATCATGGTCGCTTCTACCGAGCTGGTTTTCAATAATGACGACTTTATTTTCTGTATCATAAGCAAAAATATCGCTTGAAAAAGAGCCGACACTTTCTTGTTGCTTTATTTTTTCGC
>JAPPQG010000098.1 GCA_028816945.1 Alphaproteobacteria bacterium | reverse complement strand
AAAAAACAGGGCTATTATGACACGCCCTGTTTTTTACGCCCTTTTTGCTGTTGCGCGCTAGCCCCCGTCACGATGACAAGGGTCAATATGGCAATAAATAGGGGCGTAAATAGCCGATTAAAATTGACAAATTGCATATGTCGACATATTATTTTGCTCATGTATGTCAGCCCATTATTTCAATTAGTTATTCTAGCATGCCATTTTACAGAATAAATCTTGCCTGAAACAAGTAAAAAGCCCTAGCATTATAAAAATTTTTTGCAAAATAGCCCCGAATCGGTTCATAACGAGCGTCCCATAAACACATTTAATAAGTAAAGCCAATTAGGAGAGTGTCGTGAAAAACAGCCCTTTATCTCATTTTTTATCCCCCATTTTGCCGCGCTTTCTAGCCGTATTTCTCGCGGCTTTCATTGTGCCGATAATCTGTGCGCCCATATCTGCCATAGCAGCAGAAAGTGCCGGCGGGAGTCAATTTAACCTCGATATGATGACTTCGACTTATGCGATTGCCGCTTTGCTTATTTTCATTGTCGCCTATGTGTTGGTTATGGTCGAAGAATTTACGCATTTGAAGAAAAGCAAGCCAGTCATTATTGCGGCGGGCTTAATTTGGATATTGGTTGCTTTGGCGGCAGGGGTTGCAGGTCAAGAGCCGCAAGCGGCGAATGCGGCCTTTCGCCATGTGTTCCTTGAATTTGCCGAACTTTTTATCTTTTTGCTTGTGGCGATGACCTATATCAATTCTATGACAGAGCGCAATGTCTTTGAGGCTCTGCGGGCGTGGCTTGTCACGCGCAATTTCAATTATCACAAAATATTTTGGATTACCGGTATTTTGGCATTTTTCCTTTCCCCCATTGCCGATAATTTGACAACCGCCCTATTTATGTGCGCGGTGGTTATGGCTGTTGGGGCAGGCAATCAGCGCTTTATTGTGCTTGGCTGTATCAATATCGTGGTTGCTGCGAATGCGGGCGGGGCATTTAGCCCATTTGGCGATATTACAACGCTTATGGTTTGGCAAAAGGGCGTATTATCCTTTTTTGAGTTTTTCCCCATTTTTATTCCTGCTGCTGTCAGCTATCTTATACCCGCCATTCTTATGTATTTTGCTATTCCCGCGGGACAGCCGAAAACTTCAGATGAAGCCGTCATTATGAAAGTAGGCGCAAAACGGGTCATTCTTTTATTCCTATTGACGATTGCATTTACTGTTTCAAGTCACCAACTTTTCCACATGCCCCCCGCTTTTGGCATGATGACAGGCTTTGGCGTATTAGCCTTTTTTGGTTTTTACTTAACGCGCTTAGGGCAAAAAACCGCAAACCCAGAGATGCAATTTGATATATTTGCCAAAGTCGCACGCGCTGAATGGGATACTTTATTCTTTTTCTATGGTGTCTTAATTTGTGTGGCGGGGCTTGCGGCTTTTGGCTATTTGGCGGCCGCCTCGCAAATTATGTATGTTGATTTAGGCGCAACAACGGCCAATGTTCTAGTCGGCATATTATCCGCTATTGTCGATAATATTCCCGTTATGTTTGCCGTATTGACCATGTTCCCCGCAATGGATGGAGGCCAATGGCTATTGGTGACCTTAACGGCAGGGATTGGCGGCTCTTTATTATCCATTGGCTCAGCCGCAGGTGTTGCAGTTATGGGACAGGCGCGCGGAATTTATACCTTTTTCAGCCATTTGCGGTGGTCATGGGCAATCGCATTAGGCTATGCGGCGGGCATTTATACCCATTTTCTCGTCAATCGTGACCTATTTGACGGCATTTCTTTGACGTTACATTAGCTTAATATCAATAATTTTCACAATTATTTGAACTTAAAGGGGCATTTTACCTCTTTCATCTAATGGCATTTGTGTGTTAAAGTAGTCGCAGTTTTGTTGCGTGGTCCTTGTAAAGCGTTTGAACAGTGTCAAGTGAACAATAGTTGGAAAGTATGCAGTACCATGTCGCAAGAAATGAAAATTGAAACCCCCGAAGTGGATGATTCTGCTTCAACACATCCCGACTCCGCGATGACAGCAATAAGTGGTGAGGTGAAATGGTTTGACCCCAAAAAAGGCTTCGGCTTTATCATACCCGATGAAAAGGGACCAGATGTGTTGGTCCATTATTCCGTGCTTCGTAGGGCAGGCCATGATATGATTTACCCGGGTGCAAAAATAAAATGCTATGCTACGGAACAAGAGCAGGGTTGGCAGGCGGATAAAATCATTGCTATTGATAATAGTAATGCCCATATCCCCGATAGTTCGCCAAGACCAACGAGCATTTTGCAATCCAGTGAGGAAATTAGCGATTTCAAAAAGGTCACGGTCAAGT
>JAPPQG010000205.1 GCA_028816945.1 Alphaproteobacteria bacterium | reverse complement strand
CTGTATCTGTAAGGGATTGCTTAATAATCCTAGTAAAATTTTGCTGTTTAGAGAAAATTTCTATTGTTTTTATTTTTTCATCAATCTCGCTATCCTTCTTAAGCTGGATATAAAGTTTTTCCCCATCTGTTTTAAGTTTTTTGGAAGAGAAAGGGTACTTATCATTAAGTAGTTTTTGAGCGATAATCGTAGCCTTTCGCAAAAGTTGCAGAGATAACCCTGCCATCTTAAATTCATTAAGGGCCCTTACTTCCATTAAATCTCTAAAACTAAGATTTTTTTCATCAGCTATATCAATCTGGCTATACCAGAGTGGTTCATCCTTTATTATCTGTCCATTTTTTGTTCTTGTATGTCCGTAGAGCCAGCGTCTGATTGTAGTGGGATGGATTCCCGTCAAACGGCCGGCTTCTGTTGTGGTGTAAAGGCCTACACCTATCAATGAATTACCTTTAACAGTCATTATTTCATTCCTTTTTCACATCCTCGGCGGATGATTCTACATGTTTAGCGAATCAGTGTATAGAAAAAATTTAAAAAATTTGCCGAATCAATTTATACAAAAGGATTCACTTTTGCTTATACCTATATTTTCCTTGCTTTTCTGCCATTTTGTGATAGCAAGCAAGCAAGCTAATACTCTTTAATGCCTAAAAATCCCTGAAAATAATGCCATAATCATGTCATAATTAGAGCAGGCGCACACCTTTATAGGTGCGGATGCAGATGGGTGGGGCGTGCTGTCCTGTTTTTTCATTCTGCCTGACAACATGCCGATTAACATAAATGCGTGCTTTCATACGCCCATGATAAATCATCAATTAAGGGCGGGGATAAGGGGCAAATTGCCTGTGCTGTGGTGTAGATTAGCCCATAGGCTAGCCCTAGCCCTAACCCATAAGCCTAGCCCTAGCCCCCCAACCGCGGCACTTTGTGCCGCCCCCAACTACGACACCTCGTGTCTATGACTCCCGAGTCGACGGCACGAGTGCCTATGGCTCTAATAGTCTGTGTAGATGGACGATATAATAGCGCATGAGGGCGTTGTCGACAGTTTTCTGGGCAACGCTTTTCCATGCCTCATGGGCTTTTTGATAATTGGGATAAATGCCGACAATATCAAGTTCGTTGAGGTCGCGAAATTCGCCCCCGTCTAATTCTGTCAATTCGCCACCAAAGACAAGGTGGAGTAATTGTTTGGGTTGCTCTGTTGTTTTGCGTGTCATGTTTGCGCCTTTCTTTTCATTGATTGTTTTATTTCCCCTAGCCTTTCTATATTGCCCCTATGCTTTTTCTGCTTTGGTTTGTGTTGGCATATGGGCGCGGGGGTGGGCTTTATCATAAACGGCATGCAAGCGGGCTTCATCAACCAATGTATAGATTTGCGTTGAACTGAGATTCGCATGGCCTAATAATTCTTGAATCGTGCGTAAGTCGCCGCCCGCCGCCATTAAATGGGTTGCAAAACTATGTCGCAAAGCGTGCGGTGTGACACTTTCAGGCAAGCCACATGCGCCACGCAAACGCGCAACCATCATTTGCGCTTGGCGGGGGGAAAATGCCTTCCCCCTTGTCCCCCGAAAGAGCGGGTCAGCGGGCTGAAAAGTAAAAGGCACGGCCGCCAAATACTGCGCCACCGCATCGGCAATGACGGGCAATAAGGGCAGGTTGCGCTGTTTGCCCCCCTTGCCGATAATCCGCAAACTGGTCTGCTCGGCTTGCGGGCGGTCGGCATAGGTCAGCGATAGGGCTTCGGTGATACGCAAGCCACACCCATAAAGCAAAACCAATAGGGCGACATCGCGCGCCCCCTCCCATGGCCGTTTGGCTTGCGCGGTGGCCTGTTCTAGCATGGCAAAAACATCATTGGCGGCGACTGGGCGCGGCAGGGATTTTGGCGTTTTGGGGGCTTTGATGAGTTCAAACGCCGCACTCACAGCCACGCCCTGTTTAGCAAGATGACGGGCAAAAGAACGTATGCCAGACAGGCTACGGGCAAGGCTACGGCTTTCAGCAGCATCGGCTTGGCGGCGCGCCGCTAAAAAGGCGCGCAAATCACGCAAAACCAATTTCTCCATATCGGCAAGCCTAACAGGGCGGCCAAAATAATGTGTCAAAAACCCTATAAATTGCGCCACATCGCGGCCGTAATTTTCAACCGTATGCGGGCTGAGGCGGCGTTGATTGCCTAATGCGCTTTGCCAGTTGCGAATATGTTTTTGGAGTTCTGTTTCGTTAGACATTTTGCAAATTATGAAATAGCCAAATTGTGAAATAGCCAAATTATAAAATAGATTGCCCGCTCTTTTCCCAATCATTTAGGAAAGCGGCAAGCCCTTTATCGGTTAGCTCGT
>JAPPQG010000116.1 GCA_028816945.1 Alphaproteobacteria bacterium | reverse complement strand
ATACCATAATCGGATTCCTTAGGGATTTCGTTCCTTTGGGATCTCGTCCCTTTGGAACCTAGTCCCTTTGGGGCCTAGCCCCTTTGGGGATTTTATAAATTATTGGGGGCTTTATAAACGCATGTCGCGCTTTTCCATATATCTCCTGCACCAAATGCTCGGCCCTATTTTGCTGATTACCCTTATGCTGAGCGGTATGGCATGGATTATCCAAACTGTGCGTTTGCTTGAACTCGTTGCTGGGCAAACCGATTCAATTCTCCTCTATCTCGGTCTCCCCCTATTGACCCTGCCACGCATGCTAACCTTTATCCTGCCTATATCGGTTTTTTGCGGTATTATTTGGGCTTTTACAAAATTGACGCAACATAGTGAGCTGATTATTATGTTGGCAACGGGTCAAAGTCGCTGGCAATTAGCACGGCCTGCTATGATATTAGCTATTCTAAGTGGCTTGATTATTGGCCTGATGAATTTATGGTTCAGCCCATTCGCCTTGCAAGAATTGCGCGATAATCGGGTGAAATTACAAAATGATTTAGCACATATATTAGTCAAAGAAGGCACATTTCACAATCCCGTAACAGGGCTGACAATTCACAGCAAAGAACGCAAACCTAATGGCATTTATAGTGGTCTCATTTTGCACGATGCACGCAGAGCAGATAATATATTGACACATATTGCCCGTGAAGGCACTGTTATTAAAAATGAAAATGGCATTTATTTTCTGCTTATCGATGGCAGTATTTATGGCATGGAAGAAGAGCCGCCGCCAAAGATTTTACACTTTAAGGAATATGTTTATGATTTGAACGCCGTCATAGAGCCGCCCGTTAATGTGGATTATGAACTTAAAGAACGCTATTTGACGGATTTGCTAACCCCTAACACAAATAATGAAAATTTTAGAAAAAATGCCATTGCATTGGGCCATAACCATATTGCTGATATGTTCCAAACCCTTATTTTGACTCTTATCTGCTTGGCCGCCGTGCTAACAGATAGATTAGATAGGCGTAGCCAAAATAAACGCATATTGGTTGCGGCAAATGTCGCCATTATCTATAAATTAGCAGGGTTTGGTGTGTTGAGTGTCGCAAGCCGTAATAATGATATGATATGGCTTATTTATGCTCTGCCGATTGGCAGTTTTATACTAGCCGCCTTATGGTTTCACACGATGCCGAATATACAAAATCTATTACATAATTTTACCCGCCGCAGCCAATATAAAAGCTAGCGCGCATGGTATAACGCGCATGGTATAAATTGTGGAAGATAAATTGTGGAAGATAAATTGTGAAAGACAAATTGGGGACAGAAATTGTGGGAATATCATGGGAATAGATATAAAAATAATAATGGGAATATAATAATAGGGAATTAAATATATGAGGCATAAATAATGCACATGCCACCGCTTACCTTTTCTATTTATGTTGGTCGCCAATTTCTTATTTGGCTTGGCGTCACCCTTGCCGCGTGCTGTTTCGCCGCTCTGCTAGTTGATTTTGGGGAGACATTGCGTATCACATCACAAAATGATGAGATTGGTTTTTCATCTGTGCTTGGTTTAACTTTCTTAAAATTTCCAAACCTCGTGCAAGAAATTCTACCCTTTGCCTTTTTATTCAGCAGTATTGCCTATCTGGCCCATGTAGGGCGAACGAATGCACTGCTCATGGCCCGTGCAGCCGGCATTTCTGTTTGGCAATTTTTAGCGCCTATATTATTAGCAAGCTTATCTATTGGTTGGCTCGTTATTATTTTGTGGCAACCCTTTGCTGCTTTTATGACAAGTGAAAATAAGGCACTTGAAAAAACGCTTATTTATGGGGAGAGGAATCAATTTACCGTTTCCGATAATGGGCTATGGTTGCGTGAAAACATTGAACTCAAACCCACAAATGGCACAGGGCGAGGCACGGGCTATGCCATATTGCATGCGGGGCATATTCTTTCATCTGACCCGCTTATTCTGCAAAATGCAATTCGTTTCACTTTTAATAGTGATGATAGATTGATTGAGCGCATTGACGCGCAAACGGCACATTTAGCCCCCGAAAAATGGATATTTAAGGACACATGGATTAACAGTTTTGGTGATAATGCCATACAAAAAGATGAAGTCATACGAGCAACTTCTTTTGAAGGAAAACAAATTCAAGAAAATTTTGTCCCCCCGCGTGCCGTCTCTGTGTGGAAATTTCCAGCCTTTATTAACATTGCACAATCAGCGGGCTTTCAAGTTGAAAATTACCGCGTTTATTTCCATTCCCTATTAGCGCGCCCATTTTTATTTTGTGCGATGATTTTAATTGCCGCCGCTTTCAGCCTACATTATAACCGCACAGGAGGCG
>JAPPQG010000002.1:16406-20806 GCA_028816945.1 Alphaproteobacteria bacterium | reverse complement strand
CTTAAAACTTCTTTTCAGGCGTCTTTGTATGCGCGGGGCAGGGGCAAGGGCTGTAATAAATCTATCAAACAGGTCGAGCTCATTTAGGCGGATTTCATAATTCTTTATGCCTGCTTGCCGAATAGTTTCGACCACCAAACGCATAACTTCGATTTCATCGCCAAGCCTGCTTTCATCTGTATCTGCCCCGCCAATAATTTCAAAGCCGGCTTGTGTAAATTCCTCTGGCTTGCCTTGCCCGTCGGGCTGGTAGCGAAAAGCCATACCTTGATAGCAATAACGCATTTTTGGGCTAGCGTTTTTGTTTTTCTCAATTTCATTTTCAATATAATAAAGAGCCGTTGGAATGGTTAAATCGGGGCGCAAACAAACTTCCCGCCCTGATGGGTCAGTAAAAGCATAAAGCCGTTGCCGCATGCCCTCACCAAGCCTATCTAAAAATGGCTCAATGGGTTGCAAAATGGTTGTGTTAATGGGTTCAAAGCCATTTTTGGCAAATATATCTATCAGCGTGCTACTTTTTATGCCTGTTTGTGCGGGCGGGTTGCCAAATAGGGCAGGGCTTACATTGAGGCCGCGCTCATCGCACAGGCGCGCCAATTTATAATAGGCCCGCTCGGGAAAGCCCTGTTTGCGATAATTAGAGACGGCCGATGGGCCGACACCCAAAAATGCTGCGACCTTTTTTGTGCCACCCAATGCGTCAATAATTTGTGTTGCTGTCTCCAACATAGCCCTGTTCTATCCTTTCGTTTTCGCTAATATGCTTCAAAGTTCATATAAAATGAATTATATTATTCATATCCTGCCATATCTTGTATAATGACATTATAAAAATTTCATTTCAAGTGAATAAATAGCAATTTTAATTGATTTCATAAATCTTGTGATAAATATATCACATAATTACATGGGCAATTATTCAATTTATTTGAAGTTTTTGTTGAATCATTGCAATGAGTGCCTCTTTTTTGACCTGTTGTTGGGCGTGTTGTGAGGCGCGCCATTCGGCATTATCGGCAATTTCAGCCGCTTTTTGCCGTCCAAGTGCTAAATCTTTAATTGTGATGACCCCTTTGGCAAGCTCATCTTCCCCCTCAATTAAGGCAAGCGCGGCGCCCTTTATATCGGCATATCGTAATTGTGCTTTCATACCCCCATCGCCCATATAAAGTTCCGCCTGTATGCCTGCCTTGCGTAATTGCTGGACGAGGGCAAGCATATCGCCTAGCCTTGTTTTATCCATAACAAGCACGACAACAAGGCGGGCTTTGCCTGCCTCTTGTTCGGCCTCTGTCATTGCCCCCATGGCCTCACGCGCGGCCATTAAACGGTTTATGCCAATCGATATGCCTGTGGCGGGTATGGCGACACCCTTAAAACGCGCCACCAACCCGTCATAACGCCCGCCCCCACCAATTGCGCCAACCCGCGCTGCGTCCCCCGTTTGGCTTTTTGCACTACTCATATTGAGGCTCATTTCAAAGACAGGGCCTGTGTAATAATCCAGCCCCCGCACGATTGACGGATCAAACAGAACACGCTCTGCCCCATAGCCTAATTGTGTCAGCAATTCATCCATCAAAGCCAATTCGTGCAAGCCAATTTTGACAAGTTCCGCGCCCTTGCCTTTATCTTGTGCATGTGTGCCTAGCCTGTTAAGCACGGCTTGGCGGTCTTTATCATCGGTCTGTAAAAAATCCACAATTTTATCAATCGCTGCCGCACCTAATCCCGCCCCTTCGGTAAAATCGCCGCTCTCATCCTTGCGCCCCGCGCCCAATAAAAGCCGTATCGCATCCATACCCAACCTATCCAGCTTATCCATTGCCCGTAAAATTGTTAGGCGGCGCATTTCATAAGCCGCATCATCAGGGTCGAGGCCAAGCGATAATAATATGCCGTCTAAAATTTTCCGATTATTGACCCGCAACAAATAATCGCCCCGTGCAATGCCTAATGCCTCCATAAAATCAGCTGCGAGCATGCACATTTCCACATCTGCCTGTGCGCCACTTGCGCCAACTGTATCTACATCAAATTGCATAAATTGGCGAAAGCGGCCTAGCCCCGGCTTTTCATTACGCCACACCCAGCCCCATTGATAACGGCGAAAGGGTTTTGGTAATTGGTCGTAATGGGCCGCCACATAGCGCGCCAAAGGGGCTGTTAAATCATAGCGCAAGCTCAGCCATTGTTCATCATCATCTAGCAGGGCAAAGACGCCTTCATTTGGCCGCTCTGCATCGGGCAAAAATTTACCTAAAACATCGGCATATTCTAAGGCGGGCGTATCTAAGGCGCAAAACCCATGCGCTTCGCAAAGGCTTGCTAATTGACTCACCATATTTATTTGCTGTGTGAATGGTTTGCTATCTATATCTTGCAAGCCGCGCGGCAGGCGTGGTTTGGGTGCTTTTGGCTGTTTTGCGCGTTTGGCTTTGGTCATGGTATTGATTGAGAATATACAGGCTTATTGTTTTCACATATTAAGAAATTGGCGGCGCGTCTTGCGCGATAGAGTCTAGCACAATAAATGAAAAATCGGCGCTATTATTTGCATCCGCTTTATGTTTTTGGCAAGCGGTCTGTTGCCAATTTTGCGGCTGGGATAAGGTGAAATAAGTATCGCCTGCGGGTTTGGCATGGACACGCGTTAATAATATACGCTGTGCAAAAGGTTCAAATAGGCGGTAAATCTCCCCGCCACCTATGACAAAAATTTCCTTATGACCTTGTCTCTTGGCACACTCAATGGCTTCTGCCACTGTCGTAGCGACCATGACCCCATCCATAGCGGGCGCAAAATGCGGGTTGCGCGACATAATAATATGCAGGCGTTTAGGCAGGGGTTTGCCCCCTGTGCGAGCCGCAATAGAGGCGCATGTTTTGCGTCCCATAATAATCGCATGCCCTATGGTTGCGGTTTTGAAATGCTGTAAATCGCGCGCCAAATGCCATGGCAAATCCCCCCCTTTGCCAATCACGCCATTTTCAGCAACAGCCATAATCATATTGATTTTCATTTATTATCTCTAATCTAGGCGCAAACTGTTTCATACTATTTCATATGATTTCATACAGAAATAGGGGCTTTAATGGTCGGCTGTGGCGTATAATTTTTCAGCTCAAAATCATCATAAGTGAAGGCAAAAATATCTTTAATAGCGGGGTTTAGCACAATATGGGGCAGTTTTGTTGGTGTGCGCGTTAATTGTTCGCGTGCCTGTTCTAAATGGTTTAGATAAAGATGCACATCGCCAAATGTATGCACGAATGCGCCCGGCTGTAAGTTGCATATTTGCGCGAGCATGCTTGTCAATAGGGCATAAGAGGCGATATTAAATGGCACGCCAAGAAAAAGATCGGCTGAGCGTTGATAAAGCTGACAGGATAATTTGCCCTGTGCGACATAAAATTGAAATAGGCAGTGGCAAGGCGGCAAGGCCATATCGGTTACATCGGACGGATTCCAAGCCGTCACAATATGACGGCGCGACTCAGGAGTCTCTTTAAGCCGCCCGACAAGTTCTGCTATTTGGTCGATTTGCCGCCCATTGCTTGCTTGCCAACTGCGCCATTGGCGGCCATAAACAGGCCCCAATTCGCCTGTCTCATCGGCCCATTCATCCCAAATAGAAACCCCATTTTCTTTAAGATAAGCTATATTTGTATCGCCCGTCAAAAACCATAATAATTCATGGATAATCGATTTCATATGCAATTTTTTAGTCGTCAGCGCGGGGAATCCTGCGGCAAGGTCAAAGCGCATTTGATAGCCAAAAACACTGCGTGTGCCTGTGCCTGTGCGGTCGGCGCGTTCTATCCCTTCATCTATCACATGTTGCAAAAGGTCAAGATATTGCCGCATAATTTATTGTCCCAATTATTCGTCTCAATTATTTTCTTAATAATGGCGGGATTTAATCTACCAGATTCGCCAATTATTTCATCTATTTTTATTTTATGCTTTGCTTTTTCCCAAAATATCCCTTGCTTTTTCCCCAAAATCATGTATAAACATATTGTCGGTTGGTTTTGCCTGCCGACTATGGCGATAAACGGGCTTCGTAATAAGCCTATCGGACGCGGGGGCAGTACCCGCCGCCTCCACCATTACTGAGGGCTAGTAGAAAAGGCTAGCAACATTATAGGGCAAGTGGCTACTATCGGTTATGGGGGCGAAACAGGATCGACGAGGGTGTAAAGGTTGATTCCGTCGCTCGGCATGGTTCCGCCGTTATCGGGCTATTTTATAGTTGCAAATGACAACTATGCGGAAGTTGCTGTCGCTGCTTAGACAGTGCCAGTCTTCACTTTAAGTCCTCACTTGTCGCAAAGTGGGGCGGGGTTTGGAAGGCACCTGGCAACAGAAGCCTTCCATTTAGGGAAGTGAGGGA
>JAPPQG010000002.1:12608-15950 GCA_028816945.1 Alphaproteobacteria bacterium | reverse complement strand
ATTGCCAATATCGGGCAAGATAAATTATCATCAAATATGGATGATAAAGAAAAAGAGAAAACGGACAAGGCACAGGACAAAGCACAAAATAAGGCAAAGCACAAAACAACCACGCAAGACGGGGTTATTAGCCTAGATGCTTTTAGAAAAAATAAACAATAATAAGACCGCCTCTTTGCCGAATCACCTGCTATAATAAATTATATTTGCTTTGCATGATTTGTTTAATTGGGGGTTAATGGAAAGGGGTTCAAATGGCGACCACCCGCACAGAAACAGATAGTTTTGGCGCATTAGAAGTTGCGGCCGATAAATATTGGGGCGCACAGACGCAACGCTCATTAGGCAATTTCAAAATTGGCAGTGAGACCATGCCGCCCCCCCTAATCCGCGCTTTGGGGATTGTCAAAATGGCCGCCGCCCGCGCCAATATGCAGGCCAACCAATTAGACAAAAAAATTGGCGAAGCGATTATCCAAGCCGCTTTGGAAGTTGCCGAAAATAAATTAGACGCACACTTCCCGCTTGTTGTATGGCAAACAGGTTCTGGCACACAAAGCAATATGAATGCGAATGAAGTTATCGCCAACCGCGCGATTGCCATTTTAGGCGGTGTTATGGGGAGCAAAGACCCCGTCCATCCCAACGACCATTGCAATCTCAGCCAATCCTCCAATGATACATTCCCAACCGCTATGCATATTGCCGCCGCTGAAGAGACTCACCATAAACTTATCCTGCAACTTAAACATTTACATAAAGCCCTGCTTGCCAAGTCGGAATCCTTCCAACATATTGTCAAAATTGGCCGCACCCATTTACAAGATGCAACCCCTTTAACTTTGGGGCAGGAATTTTCAGGCTATGCCACACAAGCAAAATATGCCATTGCCCGCGTGCAAGCCGCTTTGCCGCGCTTGTTTGCCCTCGCACAAGGTGGCACAGCAGTTGGCACGGGGCTAAATAGCAAAGCGGGCTTTGCCGAAACTTTTGCGCAATATGTGGCTGACTATACGGGGCTGGATTTTGTCACGGCTGAAAATAAATTTGAGGCTTTGGCCGCGCATGACGCATTTGTGGAAATGTCAGGCCAATTAAACACAATCGCTGTCTCACTTTACAAAATTGCCAATGATATTCGCTTGCTTGGGTCTGGGCCGCGCTCGGGGCTTGGTGAATTGCGTTTGCCTGAAAATGAACCCGGCTCCTCCATTATGCCGGGCAAAGTCAATCCCACCCAATGCGAAGCCATGACAATGGTCTGCGCGCAAATTATGGGTAATCATACGAGCCTCTCTTTTGCAGGCTCACAAGGCCATATGGAACTCAATGTATTCAAGCCCGTTATGGCTTATAATTTGCTCCAATCTATCCGCTTGCTTGGCGAGGCGGCTGTTAGTTTTACCGATAATTGTATTATTGGCATTCAAGCCAATGAGGAAAACATTAAAGCCCTTATGCAACGCTCTTTAATGCTTATCACAGCCCTAACGCCCAAAACAGGCTATGATAATGCCGCTAAAATTGCCAAAGCCGCGCATGAAAATGGCACAAGCCTACGCGAAGAAGCCATTGGCGGGGGCTTTGTGACAGAGGCCGAATTTGACGCCCTCATCCGCCCCGAAGACATGGTCGGCCCTAAAAAATAGGGGTAGAGATAGAAGTCCAAAATAGAAGCAGGCATAGGGTTTGTTTTGCTTGCGCCCTTAACAGGTGAGTATGTTTCATATTTGGTAGCGGAGGAGGGACTCGAACCCCCGACACACGGATTATGATTCCGCTGCTCTAACCAGCTGAGCTACTCCGCCGCACCCTATATGAGTATCACGCCACAGGCGCATTTGCAAATAAGCAACACAGGCAAGCAGAGCCAGACAATAGGGGGCAGAGCTAGAGCAGGGGCAAAGCTAGGGTAAGGCTAGGGGGCTAGCAATAGGTGCAAGTCCTTGCCTAGCAAGTTATTGCGTGCTTTTCAAAACGCCACGCTGAATCTGGTCGCGCTCGATGGATTCAAACAGGGCTTTGAAATTGCCCTCGCCAAAACCGTCATCGCCCTTGCGCTGGATGAATTCAAAAAATACAGGCCCAATTTGTGGTTCGGCAAAAATTTGCAACAATAAACGGGGCGTATTATTTTCAGTTGTGCCGTCTAGCAAAATGCCGCGTTTTTTCAAAACATCGACATTCTCGCCATTATTTGGCAGACGGTCTTCGAGCATATCATAGTAAGCGTCTGGTGGTGCTTTCATCATTTTGACACCTGCTTCACGCAAGTGGTCAATGCAGGCAGGCAAATCATCACAGTTCAAAGCGATATGTTGTATGCCTTCACCGCGATGGGCAAGCAAATATTCATCAATTTGTCCTTTGCCTTCTTCTCCTTCTTCATTCAATGGAATACGGATTTTCCCATCTGGTGCCGTCAGCGCGCGTGATTTTAAGCCTGTATATTCACCCTTAATATCAAAATAGCGGATTTCACGGAAGTTGAATAAATGCTCATAATATTCTGACCAATAATCCATGCGGCCGCGATAGACATTATGTGTTAGATGGTCGACCTCTTTGAAACCGAATCCTTTGGGATTGCGGTCGACACCATCAATATATTCAAAATCAATATCATAAATTGACAATTCATCACCATAGCGGTCTATAAAATAAATCACGCCCCCGCCAATGCCACGAATGGCTGGGATAGATAATTCCATCGGGCCGACTTGCATATTGACAATTTCAGCCCCTAATTCGACCACGCGTTCATAAGCAATTTTTGCATCTTTGACACGAAAACCCATGCCGCACGCGCTTGGCCCATGCTCACGGCAAAACAGACCAGCAGGCGATTTATCTTCATAATTGGTGATAAAATTAATGCCCCCCTGTCGCCAAAGTTCAACATCTTTTGAACGGTGACGGGCAATTTTGGCAAAACCTATCGCCTTGAAAACCTCTTCAAGCGGGCCTCTTTCAGGGGCAGAAAATTCAATAAATTCAAACCCATCCAACCCCATTGGATTATCAAATAAATCAGTCATGTGTTTGTCTCCTCGTGTTTTGATTTCAAAAAATTTATCTCAAAAATTTCGATTGCTGGCACAGTAAAATAGTTTGGTTGTAATAGCAACTAAAATATTTAATTATGATTGCAAGATTTCTAATATGTTTGCTGAATTGCAAAAGGCTAATGTGCGGCTTGAATCCATCCCCCGCCTAGCACACGGCTTGGCATGTTTGCATTGCCATAAAAGACGCAAGCCTGGCCCGGCGATATGCCTGTCTCTGGCACGGCTAGCCTGACTTTTGCGCGGCCATTGGCTTGCAACTGCAAAAAAGCCTCTC
>JAPPQG010000002.1:0-12442 GCA_028816945.1 Alphaproteobacteria bacterium | reverse complement strand
GTTTTCCTCACCAAGCCAATTAACGCCTTCTAGCATCATAATGCTTGCGTCTAAATCGGCCCGCGCGCCCACCACAACTTGACGGCGTGCCGCATCAAGCCGCACCACATAAAGCGGTTCGCCCCCGCCAATGCCTAAACCGCGCCGCTGGCCGACTGTATAATGTAGCACGCCTTGATGTTGGCCTAACACATTGCCTGCCATATCGACAATCTCCCCCGGCACATTGCAATCGGGGCGCAACCGTTTAATTGCCGCCGCATAATTGCCGTCTGGCGCAAAGCAAATATCTTGGCTATCGGGCTTATCGGCAACGGGCAGGCCTAATTGTGTTGCAAAGCGGCGGATTTCATCTTTGGTAAAACGTGCCAAAGGAAAGCGCAGAAAATCTAATTGTTCCTGTGTTGTGGAAAATAAAAAATAAGACTGGTCGCGCGTCTCATCAACGGGGCGGTGCATTTCCCATTTATTATTTTGTTTGCGGGTTTCTATGTAATGTCCCGTCACCAAAGCGGCCGCGCCAAGTGAGCGTGCGGTTTGCAATAGGTCGCGGAATTTGACAGTCTCATTGCACCGCACACAGGGAATGGGCGTTTGCCCCGCAAGATAAGCATCGGCAAAATCCTCTATCACATTTTCCTTAAAGCGCGATTCATAATCCAATACATAATGTGGTATATCAAGTTTTGCCGCCACGCGGCGCGCATCGTGAATATCTTGTCCCGCACAACACGCGCCCTTGCGCTTCTCTTTGCTATTTTGGGCCGCGCCATAATCATAAAGTTGTAAAGTAATGCCTGCTACTTCATAGCCGGCGCGTTTAACCAATGCGGCGGCGACAGAACTATCCACCCCGCCCGACATAGCGACAATCACCCGCGCGCCACATTTTGTGTCTTTACGGTTTGTATCTGGGCATTTTGTGTCTTTTGCGCCACCCCTAGTGTCATTTTTGCCGCCATTTTCATGGGGCAAAGCAAGGTCAATCACGGGCAATAGGCCAAGCGTATGTTCTAAATCAGTCACAGCCATCGATAATCTTTCATGTTAATCGCATATTTTCGGGTTTTTCAAATATAGTCACAGCCATTTAATTTGCAAGTGGCGAATTTTTATTATACCATTTTATCATCTCATTGAAATTTTAGCTGGTGGGAAATTACAGTTGGTGGGGCAATTTGGTTAAGAGGCCTCTATGCGTTTTTTATTGATTGAAGATGATATGGCACTTGCTGACTGTGTCCGTGATATTTTGGAGGGCAATGAGCATAGGGTGGATTATTGCGGGACAGGCGAAGAGGGTATTGAATTGGCTGAAATGGGCGGCCATAATTTGATTATCCTCGATATTGGCCTGCCCGGCATACCCGGCACAGAAGTTATCAAAAAATTGCGGAATTTGAATAAAACCGTGCCTATTTTAGTATTATCTGGGCGCACACAATTAGAAAGCAAGTTAGAAGCGTTAAATTGTGGGGCTGATGATTTTATGATTAAGCCTTTTCATAGGGATGAATTATTGGCGCGCATTTATGCTTTGGTGCGGCGCAGCGAAGGTTTGATACGCCAGAAATTGCAAATTGGCAATATGGAGATTGACCTCAAACACCAAGAAGTGATTGGCCCAGACGGCCCGCTTGATTTAACGCGCAAAGAATATGAAATATTTGAACTCTTATGCTTACGCAATGGCCACCCTGTTACAAAAACGATTTTTCTCGACCGCCTTTATGGGGGCATGAATGAGCCAGATGCGAAAATCCTTGATGTCTTTATTTGTAATTTGCGTAAAAAACTTGCGCAAGCCAATAATGGCGAACATTGTATCAAAACTGTTTGGGGGCGGGGCTATGCGTTGCGTTTGCCCGAGACACCAGCAACAGAGCAATTCGCAGCTGGCGAATAAATAATTAGCAAATAAACATTAACACGCTCAGCAAGGGGCTATCGGACGGTTTAATGGGCGGAGAATAGGCGGCGAATAGGGGCGAATAGGTGGTGAATAGGGGACGAATAGGCTTTGCTTGTCTGCCCTTTCTCGCCTATAAGTAAGTATGCCTCATGATGATATTCCCGCTGATATTCCTAATGACATTCATACACATGATATTCATGCACCGGATATTCATACGCCGGGTTTTATGTCTGAATTATGTCGCCTTGCCCTAGCGGCGGGGTGCAATGCGATGCGCTATTATAAGAATGACCGACAAAAAAATGACCTACACATTGAGCGCAAAACGGATAATAGCCCCGTGACAATCGCCGATAAAGAAGGCGAAGCAATTATTACAGACGGTCTCGCACGGCTTTGCCCGCATATCACAGTGATTGGTGAAGAAAGTGCGGCGGCCAATTTGCCCGCCCAATTAGGTGATTATTTTTTCCTGCTTGATCCGCTAGACGGGACAAAGGAATTTATCAATAAACAGAGCGATTTTACAATCAATATCGGGCTGATTGAAAAAACACAGCCGATTGCTGGTGTTGTGTATGCGCCTGCGCGTGCGCGCCTATTTTTTACACTTGGCACAGCGCGCGCCTTTGAATTAAACATAGAACCCAAAATGGATGCGCCTATTGATATAGAAAAGGCGCGCCCCATTTACGCCCGTCCCGCGCCACAAGACGGGCTTGTCGCGGTTGCAAGCCGCGCCCATAATAATTCTGCCACAGATGATTTTTTGCATAAAATGCATGTTAAAAAAACGATTGCCATTGGCTCGTCGCTTAAAATATGTTTATTAGCCACAGGGGAGGCTGATATTTATCCACGCTTCGGGCGCACCATGGAATGGGATATTGCCGCCGCCCATGCCATTTTACATGCAGCAGGCGGCCGCCTTACAACAAGCGATGGCGCACCCTTTATCTATGGGAAATTAGCGCAAGCCTTTGCCAATCCCCCCTTTATCGCCTATGGCGCTTAATTTTGCCAAAAAGGCAGGTTTTTTGCCTCGAAAAGACAGGTTTTTTACCTCAAAAAGATAAGGTTTTTTGCTTTGAAAAGATAAGTTTTTTTGCTTCGAAAAGGCAGGTTTTTTTACCTCGAAAATGATAAAATAAAGCCGAATCAGTTTGCGGTTCGGGTCGATGTGATTTGAGTCGAAGCGATTTGAGTCGAAGCGCAAATTAAATGGCTAACACATGGAATTATAAAGTTGGGACAATATGCTATTTTCAGATATTAGGGAAAGGCGCGGCAATCGCACTGTCAGCAAAATTTTATATGTTACGAGCATTACAATATTATTCAGCTTGCTGGTCTTTTTTCTTTTGCGGCCCGCACATACGCAACCCGTGCCACAGATTGAACATTATACAGAAAATGAAATTGTCAAAATTGTCACCAATTATTTTGGCATGTCAGCTGAGACGGCGGCCGAAATTGTTAATGCGGTTTTTGATAAATATGGTGAGCCACAAGCCTACATAAAGGGCGAAGAGGCAAGTGGTGCTATTGCTTTTGGCCTGCGCTTTGGGCGGGGTGAAATTGTTATGCGCGATGGCACAACAGAGCCTGTCTATTGGCGCGGCCCATCTGCTGGATTTGATGCAGGTGCCAATGTAAGTAAGGTTTTTACGCTTGTTTATAATGTTACAAGCACAGATGATATTTATAAACGTTTTCCGGGCGTGGAAGGGTCAGCCTTTTTTATTGCCGGCATTGCGGTTAATTACCAAAAGCGAGGCGATATTGTGCTAGCCCCTATGCGCACAGGTGTTGGCATGCGGCTTGGCGTTAATCTTGGCTATCTCAATTATACCCGCAAAAAGGGCTTTTGGCGTTTTTGATTTAGCCTTCTAGCCTTCTAGCCTTCTAAATTACACGCTATATTACACAATTTAGCCCTCTATATTGCATATTGCGCGTGCCTGTCGCCTGCTTTTCCTCTGCTTGTCCTTTGCTTGTCTAGCGGGGCGGTTGCATTAGGCGAATGCGCCCTAATTCTGCGCCTGTGCGCATATCCAACAATAAGAGAAAATCGCCCTCTTTATCTTGTAAATGCAAAATAAGCTGTTTATTTGCGCTTTGTATATTGATAAGGCGGGCATTTTGTGGCACTTGCGCGCTGACTTCGCCAAAACCAGCTAGGCTACGGGTGGCGGTTTGCGGGTCATTAAAACGTTTAATAATTGTGCCAATCACAACCGCCAAACCGCTCACTAAAATAATGCCTAGCACAATAACAATCACTAACAGTGATTTGACATATTTTGTTTGCGGCGGGGGCGGGTGGTCGTTGGGCGAAGGTGTCATTTGCGCCCCCTCATTTTGCGTCCCCTCATTTTTTGTCCTCTCATTTTTTGTCCTCTCATTCTGTGTTCCCCTATTTTGTGTTCCCTCATTCTGTGTTCCCTCATTTTGCGTTTCCTTTGGCGCATTATTATGTGTATCTTGAGTCATGGTTCATGTATCTCATATCAATTTTATTGTCTCACCCGATGAAGACAGCACACGGCTCGATAGGGTCATTGCCACCCACCAGCGCGCCTCACAAAACGCACAAAATGCTTTTGCGGGTTTAAGCCGCCAACGCATCCAAGCCCTTATCAAACAAGGCATGGCAAGCATTATCCGCAACACACAAACACATAAAATAGACGATCCCGCATGGCAGGTCAAATCGGGCGATGAAATTAGCCTAACCGTGCCGCCGCTTAAACAGACAAAACTCACCGCCCAAGCCATACCCCTAACTGTGCTTTATGAGGATGATAGTTTAATTGTGCTTAATAAGCCAGCGGGATTAGTCGTCCATCCGGCCCCGGGCAATTTAGACCATACGCTTGTTAATGCGCTTATGGCGCATTGTGGCGATAGTCTATCGGGCATTGGCGGGGAGAGGCGGCCGGGCATTGTGCATCGGCTAGATAAGGATACAAGCGGTGTTATGGTTGCCGCTAAACATGATATGGCGCATCAATCGCTAGCCGCCCAATTTGCCGCGCATGGCCGTGATGGCCGTTTGGCCCGCGCCTATGAAGCCTTTATTTGGGGGCGGCCTGTGCCTGTCATTGGCAAAATTGAGGCTGCTGTGCAACGCCACCCCAAAGCCCGCAAAAAAATGCGCGCCGTCAAAAAAGATACAACCGCAAGGCGCGCCCGCCACGCCGCCACCCAATATGTAACACAAGAAAGTTGGGGCGACCCGCCCCTTATATCGCATATAGAATGTGTTTTAGAGACAGGGCGCACGCATCAAATCCGCGTTCATATGGCGCATATTGGCTGTCCCATTATTGGCGACCAACTCTATGGGCGCGGGCAAATGAGCCGTTTGCGTAAATTACCGCCTGCCCTTGCCGATTGTGTTAAAACATTGAACCGACAAGCCCTCCATGCGCGGCTTTTGGCGTTTGAGCATCCCGCAACGGGTGAGCCTATGCGCTTTGAAGCCCCTTTGCCTGAGGATATGCTGAATTTGGCTTACCAGTTGCAAAATGAGCTAAAAGCAAGCGCAGAGCAAGCCGCAAATTGACTGAAAATTAAGGCAAAACGGGCTTAACCCCCATTTTTGCCTTTACAAATCACCCATTCATCCCCATATAGAAAGCGATATGACCGAACCGACACATAACCCGACGCCTGACTCGACGCCTGATAAGGCGGATAAGGCGGCTGATACGGCAACCGATAAAAAGGGGACGCAGCTTGCTGTTAGTCTTTCGCCCGACGGCAGTCTCTCGCGCTATTTACGGGAAATTCGCAAATTCCCCCTATTAGAAGCGCAAGAAGAATATATGCTTGCCAAAAGTTACAGCGAACACGGCGATACCAAAGCCGCCCACCAACTCGTCACAAGCCATTTGCGCCTTGTTGCCAAAATTGCCACTGGCTATCGCGGCTATGGTCTGCCCTTTGGGGAAGTGATTCAAGAAGGCAATATAGGCTTGATGAAGGCGGTTAAAAAATTCGACCCCGAACGGGGCTTTCGCCTTGCAACTTATGCTATGTGGTGGATACGCGCCGCGATTCAAGAATATATTTTGCGCTCTTGGAGTCTTGTTAAAATTGGCACAACGGCAGCACAGAAAAAACTTTTTTTCAATTTGCGCCGCCTCAAAAGTGAAATTGGCGCCGTTGATAGTGGCGCATTAGAGCCAGAACAAGTACAAGAAATTTCCACCCGCCTCGATGTTAGCAAAGAAGATGTGCGGCTTATGGAAGGGCGTATGTTGGCAAGCGACCAATCCTTAAATACGCCCATGCAATATGACGGCGAAGCAGGGGCAGAATGGCAAGATTGGATTGCCGACGACCAAGAAACACAAGAAACCATATTAGTAGAAAATAATGAATTACAAGTGCGCCGCCAAATTATGCTTGACGCTATGTCGCAACTCAATGAACGCGAAGCGCAGATTTTGAAAGCCCGCCGCTTAGAAGACCCGCCCGCTACTTTGGAGACATTAAGCAAACAATATAATGTAAGCCGCGAACGCATTCGCCAAATTGAAGCCCGCGCGTTTGAAAAATTGCGCGAAGCCATGAACAAACAGGCTGTCGATATAGGCTTAAATGATACAAAAACCATTACGGCTGAATCCACCGCCTCATCCACACCCTAGCCTCTTTTTAACGCCCAAGCATATAATAATAGAGGTATAATTATGTTTAATAGTAGTTTTTATTTTATTGCCGCTTATATTTTTGTTTTGCCTATTATTGGTCTTGTTGCGCGGGCTTATTCAAAAGAAACAAGTTTGAAAGATTATTATCTTGCTGGCGGTGCGGTCGGCCTCTTGCCGCTTGTTTTTACCCTTTATGCGACACAATATAGTGGCAATACATTGCTTGGGTTTGCTGGCAATGCGTATCGCAATGGCGCGATTGCGCTGTTTAGTGTTTTGGGCATGATGATGGTTGTTGTGGTTTGGACATTATTTGCCCGCAAATTACAAAAATTAAGTAAAGAGCAGGGCTTTATCACAATCATTGATTATTTGCGTTATCGCTTTAACTTGCCAATGCTTGCCAATTTAGCAAACATTATTCTCATCATAACTTTGTGTAATTATGTTTTAACCAATTTCAAAGCCATTGGCTTGCTGGTGGAAAGCATTACAAATGGGGGCGTGCCGCTCGTCTGGGGCGTTTTTATTGCCGCCATTGCAATGGCTTTTTATGAAAGCGTGGGCGGTATGCGGAGCGTCATTTTCACTGACATGTTGCAAGGCAGTCTGTTATTGGCGGGTTGTTTGCTTGTTTTTACTGTCATATTAGTGATATTTGACGGGCCATTCAACCTGATTAGCCAATTACAAAATGTGCCTGCTGGCCATTGGCAAACAATGGATGCAAGCCGATGGCGACAAGGTCTCTCTATTGTCTTTTTATTTGGCTTTGCCATTAGCCTTTATCCGCATGCGATACAGCGCATTTATGCGGCGCGCGATTGGTTAAGCCTTAAAAAATCATTTATCTTTATGTTTTTTCTGCCCCTCTTTACGACCCTGCCTATTGTTATTACGGCTATGGCAAGTTTTCTGCTTTTGCCCGATATTCCCCGCGAACAAAGCGACCAGATTATCCCGCATGTGTTAAATGAATTAGCGACTAATTTTCCCGCTATGAAATATTTGCTAGCTCTATTTATGGCGGCGGCGATTGCTGCCATTATGTCAACCATTGACTCAGCCCTTTTATCTATCGGCTCAGCCATTACGAACGATATATGCAAACCGCTTATGCCGAACAGTTCGCAAGCGCAATTAACCCGTATCGGCAAATATTTATCTTGGGTCTTAATGTTGCTTATGGCTTGGTTGGCAACGCTTTTACCGCAAACCATTTGGGGTCTATTGGTTTTGAAACTTGAAATTTTAGTGCAAGTTGCGCCCGCCATTATTCTTGGCATACGCACAACCCATATACGCGGACAATCCATTTTGCTAGGCCTCATTGCTGGCACAACAGCCGCTATCTGGTTCAAACTAGGGTTTTGGGGGACGCCCGAACTCTATAATATAAGCGCCGGCCTATGGGGATTAGGTATTAACCTTTGCACCATCGCCCTCGCCCAAACCCTCGGCATAGGCCAACAAAAAACCCAAGCGCAAAGACAGGCTTAGCACAAAGGCCTGCTAGGGTTTTGCCTCTGGGGTGCGCGCATATGTTTTGTCAATGTTTTGTCAATATTTTATCCGTGAAAGGGTGGTTTTTATTTGACCTGCCTTATGGCTTGCTCTATATCCATAGGCGGGACACCCTTCCCCAACGAAGGGCAACTATCTGAAAGGGTAGATATATGGTAAAATCAAATAAGCCGTCAATGCGGCCACACAACCCCAATTTTTCCTCTGGCCCTTGTGCAAAGCGGCCGGGGTGGGACGGCAAATATATACAAACAGCCCTATGTGGCCGCTCGCACCGCTCAAAGCCTGCCAAAGCGCGGCTTAATGAGGCCATTACACGCACCGCCCAATTATTGCAAATCCCGCCTGATTATCGCCTTGCCATTGTGCCCGGCTCCGATACAGGCGCATTTGAAATGGCTATGTGGCATGTGTTAGGCGCGCGGGGGGTGGATATTTTGGGCTGGGAAAGTTTTGGCAAAGGGTGGATTAACGATGCCGTCAAACAATTAAAACTGGCCGATATACGGGTTATGGAAGCCGATTATGGCGCATTGGTTGATCTTCAACAGGTGGATTTTGCCCGCGATGTGGTTTTCACATGGAATGGCACAACTTCGGGCGTGCGTGTGCCAAATGGCGATTGGATTGCCAAAGAGCGGGACGGGCTGACCTTATGTGATGCAACTTCGGCGGTTTTTGCTGTGGCTTTGCCTTGGGATAGGTTGGATATAACGAGTTTTAGCTGGCAGAAAGTTATGGGCGGGGAGGCCGCGCATGGCATGCTGGTTCTTTCGCCGCGTGCGGTAGCACGGCTAGAGACTTATACACCGTCTTGGCCTTTGCCAAAAATTTTCCGCTTAACCAAAGGAGGCAAATTGATCGACGGTCTTTTTGCCGGCGATACGATTAACACGCCAAGCATGCTGGTTGTGGAAGATTACATAGATGCGCTTAAATGGGCGGAACAAATTGGCGGGCTAGACGCATTAGTCGCGCGCTGCAATAATAATTTGCAAGTGCTAGTCGATTGGGTTGCCAAAAGGGATTGGGTCGATTTTCTATGCGCTGAACCTGCCAATCTGTCCAATACATCGGTTTGCCTGCAACTCAATAATGCCGCTACACAGAAAGCAGTTACGGGTGTGCCTACTGCGCCTGCCTCGCCTGCCGAATCTGTGGCAGTGTCTATGACACAGATTGCAAAACGCATAGCGGCTTTATTAGATGAAGAGGGCGTGGCTTATGATATTGGGGCTTATCGGGATGCGCCGCCGGGTTTGCGTATTTGGACGGGTGCCACTATAGAGGCTGATGATTTAACCAAACTGACGGCATGGCTTGATTGGGCTTATGCGGTTGCCTGTGCTGAAATGGATAATTAGCCGAATGATAATTATAAACTATTCATATAAATATAAAGGATGCTGTTATGCAAAAACCTAAACCAAACGCTAAACCAAAAGTTTTAATTGCCGATAAGCTCAGCCCACGCGCCGCAGATATTTTCAAAGCGCGGGGCATTGAAGTAGATGTGAAAACGGGTCTTTCACGCGATGAACTGATTGAAATTATCGACCAATATGATGGGTTGGCTGTGCGTTCAGCCACAAAGGTCACACCCCCTGTCTTGGAGGCAGCAAAAAAATTGCGGGTGATAGGGCGCGCTGGCATTGGGATAGATAATATTGACCTACCAACAGCCACCGCGCATGGCATTGTGGTTATGAATACGCCTTTTGGCAATTCTATCACCACAGCCGAACATGCAATTGCTATGCTTTTTGCATTGGCACGGCAAATCCCGCCCGCCAATGCTTCCACCCAAGCGGGTAAATGGGAGAAAAACCGCTTTATGGGCGTTGAACTAACAAGCAAAGTGCTAGGCATTATTGGCTGTGGTAATATCGGCTCTATTGTAGCGTCGCGCGCTTTGGGGCTGAAAATGAAAGTTGTTGCCTTTGATCCATTTTTAACAGCAGAGCGGGCTATTGAAATAGGGGTTGAGAAAGTGGCACTAGATGACTTGCTCGCGCAAGCCGATTTTATCACCCTGCATACGCCACTAACAGACAAGACGCGCAATCTCATCAATGCAGCAAATTTGGCAAAAACAAAAGCGGGCGTTTCAATTATCAACTGTGCGCGCGGCGGCCTGATTGTTGAAAAAGATTTACAAGCCGCATTAGCTAGTGGCCAAGTCGCAGGGGCGGCATTAGATGTGTTTGAAGTAGAGCCGGCGAAAGAAAATGTTCTTTTCGGCATGGAAAATGTTATTTGCACGCCGCATTTAGGCGCGGCAACAAAGGAAGCGCAAGTCAATGTTGCCATTCAAGTAGCCGACCAAATGGCCGATTATCTCTTATTGGGGGCGGTGGTGAATGCTATCAATATGCCAAACATTTCTGCCGAAGATGCGCCGCGTATCAAACCCTATGTGGCATTGGCTGAACGGCTTGGCTCATTAGCAGGGCAATTAACGGAAACGGGCATTAAAGAAATTGCGATTGAATATGCGGGCAATATAGGCGAATTAAATTGTGCGCCACTAACGGCGGCGGCAATGGCGGGCATTTTGCAACCTTTAATGGCCGATGTAAATATGGTGAGTGCGCCCATTATCGCCAAAGAGCGGGGTATTGCTGTGGCTGAAACAAAACGCCAATCAACAGGTGCATTTGATACATATATCCGCTTAACCTTAAAGACAGAAAGGCAAACCCGTTCCCTTGCGGGTACAGTTTTTTCTGACGGCAAGCCGCGCATTATCCAGCTCAAAGGCATTAATATGGAAGCTGAATTAGCCCCGCGCATGCTGTATATTGCCAATAATGATAAGCCCGGCTTTATTGGTGCTTTGGGAACATTGCTTGGCAAGCATAATATTAATATCGCCTCTTTTAATCTTGGCCGAGAAAAGCTTGGCGGTAATGCGGTTGCCCTCATTGCCATTGATAATGAGATAAATGACAATGTGCTAGAAGAAGTGCGGGCGTTAGAACAAGTGATTCAAGCTAAAATGCTGGTTTTTTAGACATAAGCATAAGGCATAATATAAAAGAGAGAGATTGCTATGGGCAATGTAGTTGTTATTGGCTCACAATGGGGCGATGAGGGAAAGGGTAAAATTGTCGATTGGCTGTCGGAACGCGCCGATATTGTGGTGCGTTTTCAAGGCGGTCATAATGCAGGCCATACATTAGTCATTGGCGGGCAGACATATAAATTATCGCTTTTGCCGTCAGGCATTGTGCGGGCGGGCAAATTATCGCTGATTGGCAATGGGGTTGTGATAGATGTTTGGGCTTTGCTTGCTGAAATTGACCAGTTGCGGGGGCAGGGCGTGCATATTACGGCAGATAATTTACGCATTGCTGAAAATGCGGCGCTGATTTTGCCCCTCCATTCGGCACTTGATACGGCACGCGAACAAGCGGCGGGGGCGGGCGATAAAATAGGCACAACAAAGCGTGGCATTGGCCCTGCCTATGAAGATAAAATTGGGCGGCGGGCTTTGCGGGTTGGTGATTTGGCGGATTTATCGAGCCTGCCTAGAAAAATTGATCGCCTGTTGGCGCACCATAATGCTTTGCGGCGCGGCTTTGGGCAGCCTGCTTATAAGGCAGATGAATTGCACGCCCAGTTGGCTGAAATTGCGCCGCATATCGCGCCGTTTAGTAGTGCCGTTTGGCAGACTCTCAATCAAGCCTATAAAGAGGGCAAGCGGATTTTGTTTGAAGGGGCGCAAGGCGTCTTGCTTGATATTGACCACGGCACTTACCCTTTTGTCACTTCCTCCAATACGGTTGCCGCCCAAGCTGCCACAGGCACGGGGCTTGGTGTGTCTGCTTTGCATTATGTGTTAGGCATTACGAAAGCCTATACGACTCGGGTTGGGGCGGGGCCTTTTCCAGCAGAACAGGATAATGAGATTGGCCGCCTGCTTGGCGAGCGTGGTTTGGAGTTTGGCACAGTCACAGGGCGCAAGCGGCGGTGCGGTTGGTTTGATGCTGTTTTGGTGCGCCAAGCGGTGCAGACGGGGGGCATTGACGGCATTGCCTTAACGAAATTAGATGTGCTAGACGGCTTTAAGCAGGTGAAAATTTGTATCGGCTATCGGCTAGACGGGCAGGCGATAGATTATCTGCCCGCTGATGCGGCACAGCAAGCACGCGTTGAACCTGTTTTTGAGACATTAGAAGGTTGGACGCAAACAAGCCGTAATGTGCGCGCGTGGGACAAATTACCGCCTAAGGCACAAAATTATATTCACCATATAGAAAAACTTATCGGCGCGCCTGTCACTTTGCTCTCCACCAGCCCCGAGCGCGACGACACAATCCTCATCAAAGACCCATTTGAG
>JAPPQG010000088.1:4780-7226 GCA_028816945.1 Alphaproteobacteria bacterium | reverse complement strand
CATTTTAACCGTGCCACTTTGGGTGTTTATGAATTAGGCTCTATTTTCAAAGTTTTTACCGCCGCGATGGCTCTTGAAAATGGCGGCGTCAAGCAAGAAGATAGGTTTGAAACCGCCCTGCCTTTGCAAATTGGCCCCCATATTATCAATGATTTTCATGGGCAAAACCGCCCGCTCACAGTGCATGAAATTGTCGTCCATTCATCCAATATCGGCGCCGCCCAATTAGCCCTTGCCACAACACCCCAAACGCATAGGGAGTTTTTAGACCGACTTGGCCTCACACAGCGCGCTGACTTTGAACTGCCTGAATTAGCCCACCCCATTATGCCCGATTATTGGCATGATATTCAACGCGCCACAAGTGCCTATGGACATGGGATTGCCGTTAGCCTCTTGCAAGCCCTAACAGCAGGCGCGGCGATGATAAATGGGGGCATATTATATCGCCCGCGTTTGATTGATGACGGCAAGCCATTTGGTGTGCGTGTGGTTAGCGAAGATACAAGCGCGCATATGCGCCACATTATGCGTGCCGTTGTGACATCTGGCACAGCAAGCAAGGCTAATCTGTCAGGCTTTCCCATTCTTGGCAAAACAGGCACAGCCGATAAAGTTGCCCGCGGCGGCTATGACCGCACACGTTCTATTGCCTCTTTTATGGGGGCTTTTCCCGCCCACGCCCCACAATATGCTTTTATTGTTATGTTAGATGAGCCGCAAGCTTTAGCTGAAACAGCAGGCATGGCAACAGCAGGTTGGAATGTTGTGCCGATAGCTGCCAAAATCGTGCGCCGCATTGCCCCGCTTTTAGACATTATGCCCATGCGTCAAGCGCCGCAAACGCATCAAGCCCATAAAGACACGCCCGCCGCGCCTGCTACCCATGCCGAAAATAAAATAAGCCGTGCTGAAATAGAGCAAGCAACGCCCCCTTTATATGAGGAGAAATTATAATGCGACTTGGTGAGCTTTTCAAAAATTTTCTTTTGCCGTCTGCTTATAAAGCGAATATGGAAATTGCTGGCCTTACTAGCGATAGCCGCCATGTGCGGCCGGGTTATTTATTTGCTGCTCTGCCGGGGGTTGAAACAAATGGGGCAAAATTTATCCCCGATGCCATTGCCCGCGGCGCACAAATTATTCTCACACCTGAAAATATCGACCAAAATTTTGACCTGCCCGATATTCCTTTATTACCAGATGCCAATCCGCGCCAAAAATTAGCCCAATTAGCGGCGCAATTTTTCAAATATGCCCCCCCCCATATTGCCGCGGTGACGGGGACAAATGGCAAAAGCTCGGTTGTCGAATTTACCCGCCAAATATGGCAAGCACTTGGCTGTCAAGCAGCAAGCATGGGAACGCTTGGCGTGCAGGCTGAAAATTATCAACTTGCATTAGAGCATACAACGCCTGAGCCAATTAAACTCCATACCATATTGCGCGATATGGCGGCGATGGATATTACGCATTTAGCCCTAGAAGCATCTAGTCACGGGCTAGCCCAATATCGCCTTGACGGTGTCACCTTAAAGGCGGCGGGCTTTACCAATTTATCACGCGATCATCTTGATTATCATGCCTGTAAGGAAGATTATTTTGCTGCCAAAGCGCGGCTATTTAGTGAAGTGTTGGATATAGACGGTGTGGCTGTTATCAATCGGCTCGGCACAGCGCGTGACATGGGCATGGAAATTGAAAAAATTGCCCGCTTGACAGGGCATGCCTGTTTGACGATTGACACAGAAAATGCCGATTTATGCGTAACCGATATTCAACCGCAAGCGGATAGTCTCTCTTTTACCCTGAACTATAAGCGACATAGTCTGCCCCTCAATCTGCCTCTTGCGGGTGCTTTCCAAGCAGAAAATATTGCCCTTGCGGTTGGGCTTTGTTTAGCTATGGGGCATAGATTTGCCGATATTGCCACCCATTTACCGCATTTGCACCCGCCCGCTGGGCGTATGGAACGCATCGCAGAAACGCCAAAGGGGGCGGTGGTTTATGTTGATTATGCGCACACACCGGACGCATTACAAACAGCCCTTACAAGTTTGCGGCGACAATATAAAGCGCGTTTGCAAAAAGGGCGGCTCGTTTGTGTATTCGGTTGTGGTGGCGCGCGTGATAAAGATAAACGCCCGCAAATGGGACAAATTGCTGCCGCCGAAGCGGATTTATCAATTATCACAGATGATAATCCACGCACAGAAAATCCCGCGCAAATCCGCAAAGCCATTTTAGCATCTTGTGCCAATGCATTGGAAATTGCCGATAGGGGCGAAGCGATAACAAGCGCATTAGAACAAGCAGGTGCAGACGATATTATATTGGTCGCCGGCAAAGGCCATGAATGCGTGCAAATAATTGGCGATAAACATATGCCTTTTTCCGATAAGGAAATTATTTTGCAATTTGTCGGGGCGTCTCATAGCCAACACAA
>JAPPQG010000088.1:0-4553 GCA_028816945.1 Alphaproteobacteria bacterium | reverse complement strand
GCCCGCGACGATTTATTTATTGCCATTAAGGGTGAGCAGTTGGACGGGCATGGCTTTATTAAACAAGCCTTTGAAGCAGGGGCTTGTGCGGTGCTAGCCGCCGCCCATGTGGATTTATCCAATGCCGATTTATCCGCCCGTGAGGAAAGCCGCATTTTGCGTGTCCCAGATACGCTTATCGCCTTACAAGAATTAGGCCGTGCGGCACGGGCGCGCATGAAAGGCAAAGTGGTTGCCGTGACGGGTAGTGTTGGCAAAACCAGCATTAAAGAGGGGTTGCGGGCGGCGTTAGACTCTTCGGGTGCGACCCATGCCTCACAAGCCTCATATAATAATCTTTGGGGCGTGCCTTTAAGCCTTGCCCGCATGCCGGCGGCAACAGAGTTTGGTATATTTGAAATTGGCATGAATCATGCGGGTGAAATTACGCCTTTGGTCGAACAAGTACAACCCGATATTGCCTTGATTACAAACATTGCTCCCGCCCATATCGCGCATTTTGAAAATCTTGGCGGTATTGCCGCGGCAAAAGCAGAAATTTTCACCAATTTTGCCAATAATCTATCAAACATGAAAATTGCCCTCCTGCCTGCTGATAGTGAATGGTTTGACTATTTGCAAAGTGAAGCAAAAAAAGCCGGCGCAAAGCGCATTGTTTCTTTTGGGGAAAGCAAACAGGCCGATAGCCGCGCTATATCTGTTAAATTACATGCCGATTGTTCTTGTATGAGTGCCAATATATTGGGTCAAGCGGTTGCCTTACGCATTGGCCTGCCGGGCAAACATATGGTTATCAATTCCTTATCTATTTTAGCGGCCGTGCATTTGCTTAATGCAGATATTGCTTTGGCGGCGCTTGCTTTGGGTAAAATGGAAGGGCTTGCGGGTCGTGGCCGCCGCCATGATATTCATTTTGCCGACGGCACATTCACCCTGATTGATGAAAGCTATAATGCCAATCCCGCCTCTATGACATTTGCTTTGAAAATATTAGGCCAAAGCGCGCGCTATGGCACGGGCAGGCGCATTGCTGTGCTTGGCGATATGAAAGAACTTGGCAAGCAAAGCGTAGATTCACACCGCGCGCTTGCCCGCCATATTCAAGCCAATGATATTGATTTAGTTTTTACGCTTGGCGACTCTATGCACCATTTACACGAAAATTTACCGCCCAACTGTGCAGGCCTACATACAAATAAATTAGACGCGCTCATTGATGGTCTGCTTGCTGAAATACAAGACAGAGATATTGTCATGGTTAAAGGCTCAAATTCTATGCACTTATCAAAACTCGTTGAATCTTTGCTTGGATTGGATGAATCCGCAGGCGCAGCTGAAACAAGGGAGCGTGGCTAATGTTATATCATTTTATGCAATATTTTGGCGATTATATCCCCGGCGGCAATGTTTTTAATTATATTACATTTCGTGCCGGCGGGGCTGTTATGACCGCCTTATTGTTAAGTTTCCTATTTGGCCCTTGGTTTATTGGCAAATTAAAATTGCGCCAAAATAACGGCCAACCCATACGCGAAGATGGGCCGCCATCGCATTTAATCCATAAAACTGGCACACCGACTATGGGCGGGCTGTTAATATTATTAGCGGTTAGTTTTGCAACTTTATTATGGGCGGATTTAACCAATATTTTTGTGTGGATTGTTTTGCTTGCGACAATCGGTTTTGGCATGATTGGCTTTGCTGATGATTATCGCAAACTAACAAATGGGAATAGTGCGGGCGTATCTGGGCGCGTTAAATTGACGCTTGAAATATGCCTTGCTTTGGCGATTATTTTTGCTGTCTCTGCATATATGCCGCCCGCCTTAGCAACAAGTTTTGCAGTGCCTTTTTTCAAAGATTTACTCCTTGATTTTGGCATTTTCTTTTTTGTGCTTGTTAGCCTATGTGTGATTGTTGGCGCATCTAATGCGGTCAATTTAACCGATGGTCTAGACGGGCTTGCTATTGTGCCAAGCATGATTGCCATAGCAAGTTTTGGGCTGATTGCTTATCTTGTTGGCAATACGGTTTTTTCTAATTATCTGCAAATCCATTATGTTCCCGGCACGGGGGAATTAGCTGTTATCTGTGCCGCCTTTATTGGCGCGGGATTGGGTTTTCTCTGGTTTAATGCGCCGCCTGCTATGGTGTTTATGGGCGATACGGGGTCGCTTGCAATTGGTGGGGCTTTGGGGTCGATTGCTGTGGCGACTAAGCATGAAATTGTGCTGGCTATTATTGGCGGACTGTTTGTGCTGGAAACTGTTTCAGTCATTGTGCAAGTTATTTCCTACAAACTCACAGGCAGGCGTGTTTTTGCTATGGCACCCCTTCATCATCATTTTGAAAAACGCGGTTGGGCTGAGCCGACCATTGTTATTCGCTTTTGGATTATTGCCGTTATTCTTGCTTTGGCAGGTTTGGCGACATTGAAATTGAGGTAAGCCTGTTATGATAAAAATAACCGCATATCAGGGCGCAACAGTGGGCGTTTATGGTTTAGGGCTTTCAGGCCTAGCCTGTGTGCGGGCTTTATTGGCAGGCGGGGCGCAAGTGCTGGCTTGGGACGACAAGCAAGAATGCCGCGATGAAGCGGCACGCATGGGCGCAATTTTATATGATTTTGCCGCGCTGGGTTTCGACAAAGCCGCGCAAGCCTCGCAGGTTCCGCGGGCTTCGCAAGCCCCGCGGGCTTTAATTGTTAGCCCTGCTGTGTCCCTTACGCATCCCGCGCCGCATCCCATCGTGCAAGCGGCGCGCGCCGCCAATATCCCAATTCTCGGCGATATGGCCCTCTTTGCGCAAGCGCATGCAGAATTTCAGGCGCACTCTAACGAGCCTGCCCCCATTATCGCCATTACTGGTACAAATGGGAAATCGACAACAACAGCCCTGATCGCCCATTTACTAAATGCTTGCGGATATGATGTACAAATGGGCGGCAATATCGGTAAGCCTGTGCTTGACCTTATGCCCCCTAACAAAAGCGGGAAAACAATTTATGTTTTAGAATTATCTTCCTATCAAATTGACCTATCGCCCGATTTTACGCCGCATATTGCTATATTGCTGAATCTCACCCCCGACCATATTGAACGACATGGGGATTATGCCGATTATATCGCCGCAAAATGGCAAATGTTTGAAAACCTGCCCGCCTCAGCCCATGCGATTATTGGCATAGACGGTGAAAAGGAAGCCGCGTTGGCGGCACAATATGCAAAACAGGGCAAAGCGCATTTACACACAATCGCTGGCACGGATAAGCCGAAGGCGACTATTTATGCAAAAGGCACTGTTTTATATGACAAAACAGGCGCGCTTGCTGACTTTGCCAATATACCAACATTGCAAGGCGCGCATAATTTGCAAAATGCGGCCGCTAGTTTTGCGGCTTTGCGCGCACTGAATATACCGCAAGAGAAATTGATAAATGCTTTTGCTGATTTTCCCGGCCTTGCGCACCGTTTGCAGCCCGTCGCTCATCACCAAAATATACAATTTATCAATGATAGCAAAGCAACCAATGCCGAAGCGACAAGCAAAGCCCTTGCTGCTTTTGAAAATATTTACTGGATTGCCGGCGGGCAAAGCAAACAAGGGGGCATTGAAAGTTTAAGCAGTCAATTTCAGCATTTTTGTGCTTGGCGAAAATGTACCACATAAAATTGCTGGCACATTGGATAAAGCTGTTCCTGCGGCGGCACAAGAGGCCGCGCGGGCAGGCGGTGGCGTTATTTTATTTTCGCCGGCGTGCGCATCCTTCGACCAATTTGACAATTTTGAGGTGCGGGGGGACGCGTTTTGCCGTCTTGCCGAGACTTGTGTCATTGCCCTTGCCGCGCAAAAAAATCGCAACATACCATTTAATGAAACATTTAATGAAATAAAAGGCAGGCATAAATGATTGGCTTTCGGCGCACAGATACAGGCATTTTAGCCAATTGGTGGTGGACGGTGGATCGCTGGCTTTTATTTGGCCTGCTCGCTCTCATTGGGCTTGGCTATATTATGGCTTTTGCGTCTAGCCCGGCCATCGCCCATCGGCTCGATATGGCGACTTATCATTTTGCTTATCGGCAAATTATCTTTTTAAGCGCGGCATTTGTCATTGCCCTTAGCCTATCGCTATGTGCGCCTTTATTATTGCGCCGTTTCGCTTTTCTGCTTGGCATTATTGCTTTGATTGGCATGGTCGCAACTATTTTGACAGGCGATATTATCAATGGCGCGCGCCGTTGGCTCTATATTAGTGGTTTTTCTATTCAGCCTTCGGAATTTCTCAAACCTTGTTTTGTTGTCGCGATTGCGTGGTGCTTTACCATGCAAAATACGCGCTTTAATATGCAGGGACATATTTGGGCGTTTGCGCTTTTAGCTATTGTGGTTGGCTTATTGGCTTTGCAACCTGATATTGGACAATCTGTTTTGCTTGCTTTGGTTTGGGCGGGCTTGTTTTTTCTCTCAGGTGGCTCTTATGCGATTATGGCTTTGCTTGCATTGGCGGGACTGGTTATTGGGCTTGCCACTTATCATCATTTTGACCATGT
>JAPPQG010000211.1 GCA_028816945.1 Alphaproteobacteria bacterium | reverse complement strand
GTGAAGACTGGAAATAGATTTTTTTGCGGCGGTCATCAAACTCAGCGATATTTTTCGGTATGGCAGGCATTTTACAGCTCGTGAATCATTGTATAATGACATATTGATAATAGATAATGACATATCAAAAATAGAATTACGAGGTATATTATTCGCCCGCCTATCTTAAACCCGCTTTTTGCTGAAACAACTAGCCTGCAAGGAATTGGGCCGAAATTAGCGCAATTACTCGCCCGCCTATGCGGCACAATGTTAATTGATTTATGCTGGCATTTGCCAAGTGGCATTATTGACCGCAGCTATCGTCCATCGATTGTTGATGCGGAAATTGGCCGTATAGCAACTTTCGATGTGGAAATTACTAAACATACGCCACCGCCCGTCCAAGCGCGCCGCCGCCTGCCCTATCGAATTCTCTGTGGCAATGATACGGGCTGGCTAAATCTTGTTTTTTTTAATGCCAAAGCCGATTGGCTGGCGCGCAATTTACCTATCGGCCAACGGCGCATTATTTCTGGGCGGGTGGAATCTTTCCGTGATGCCCTGCAAATCGTTCATCCCGACCATATTCTCACAGAAGCAGAATTTGCTGACATGCCGATTATTGAACCAATTTATCCACTCACAACAGGGCTTAACGCAAAACCGCTTAGCAAAGCCATCCGTAACGCATTAGCCGTACTGCCCGATTTAGCTGAATGGCAAGAGCAAAATTGGCTGAAAAAACAAAACTGGCCGAATTGGCAAACCGCCTTACAGCAAGCCCATGCGCCACAAACAATGGCCGACTTACTGCCTGACACGCTCGCACGGCAAAGGCTTGCCTATGATGAATTGCTTGCCAATCAACTTGCCCTTGCGCTTGTGCGGGCAAGGAGGCGGGCAAAACCCGGCCTTGTCCTTGCTGGCACGGGTGAAAAACAGGCAGAGTTGCGTAAAATCCTGCCCTTTTCCTTAACGCCCGCCCAAGAAGCCGTCATTAAAGACATTACACACGATATGGCGGCCGATAAGCGCATGTTGCGTCTTTTACAGGGTGATGTTGGCAGTGGTAAAACCATTATTGCTTTTATGGCCATGCTTGCGGCGGTGGAAAGCGGTAAACAAGCCGCCATTATGGCCCCAACTGAAATTCTTGCCCGCCAACATGCGCAAACCCTTATCCCGCTTTGTGATGAAATTGGCATACAGGCTGCCCTCTTAACGGGTCGCCATAAGGGCAAAAAGCGCAATGAGATTCTAGCCGACCTCGCACAAGGTGATATACAAATTATTATCGGCACGCACGCCCTATTCCAAGAAGATGTGCAATTTCACGGATTAGGCATGATTGTTGTTGATGAACAACACCGTTTTGGCGTTCATCAGCGCATGACTTTATCTGCCAAAGGGCAAGAGAAACAAGGCGTCGATGTGCTTGTGATGACAGCCACGCCAATCCCCCGCACCCTGACTTTGGCTGTTTATGGGGATATGGATATATCCCGCTTGCGGGAAAAATTGCCGGGGCGAAAGCCAATAAAAACCCGCCTGATTAGTCTCGACCGTATAGATGAAGTGATTGCTAGCCTCAAACGGCTGATTGAAAGTGGACGACAAGCCTATTGGGTCTGCCCGCTAGTTGCTGAAAGCGAAACTGTCGATTTAGCCGCCGCTGAAGCGCGGGCAAAAATGCTGCAAAAAATTTACGGGGGCGCGGTTGGGCTTATTCATGGGCAGATGAAAAATAAAGAAAAAGACGCTGTGATGAAGCAATTTCAAGACGGCGCATTGGCTATTTTAGTTGCGACAACTGTGGTTGAAGTGGGGGTCGATATTCCAAAGGCAAGTGTTATGATTATTGAACATGCAGAGCGGTTCGGGCTTAGCCAATTACACCAGTTGCGCGGGCGTGTTGGGCGCGGGGCGACTGATTCAAACTGCCTGCTCCTTTATCGTCCGCCTTTGGGCGATATGGCACAAGCACGGCTAAAAATTATGCGCAAGACAGAAGATGGATTTTTAATTGCCGAAGAAGATTTAGCTTTGCGTGGCACAGGCGAATTGCTTGGCACAAGGCAAAGTGGCTTACCCACATTCCGTATTGCCGATATAGAATTACATGCCGATTTACTGCCCGCCATATATGATGATACAAAACTTATATTAGAAAGCGACCCCAAATTGACAAGCGAACGGGGCAAAGCCTTGCGTCTCTTGCTCTACCTCTTCCGCCGCGACGAAGCCATACGGTATTTAGAATCGGGTTAAGCTAGGTTAGGTTAGGCTAACGCGTTTGGCCTATCTAGTACATTATGCTAAATAGGTGCAAGTCTCTATGAGGGATCAGGGGGTTCTTGTGAGGACATGCCTGCGGAAATAATGAGGCGGGCGCCTTCTTCGACTGTCATATTGAGAACAATAAGTTCGCTACGAGGCAAAAAGAGCAAAAAGCCCGAAGTTGGGTTTGGCGTTGTGGGTAAGAAAATAGACACTGTCTCTTCGCCGACTGCATCGCCAATTTGCCCTTCAATTTCATTGGTGACAAAACCAATCGCCCATATGCCTTTGCGGGGATATTCAAATAAGACGACTTGCGAGAAAGACCGCTCACTATTGCGCACTGCTGCCTTAAATATTTGGCGCAACGCATTATAGACGACCCCAACGCCGGGCATTTGCGTAATGACTTTATCGCTATAACGCACAAGGGCGCGGCCCAGAAAATTCGCTGTCAGCCCGCCAACGACCAATATAATAACCAAAGCAACAATTAGCCCAACGCCCGGAATATCTGAGGGCAAATATTGTTCATAGCGATTCGGAATGAGCGGCTTGAACCAACCATCCAGCAGGCCAATAATCCAACTAATTAGCAATATGGTTATGCCGATTGGCCCTGTTACGACAAGACCAGTTAGGAAATATGTTCGCAAAATGCCAAGCAGTGTGCGGCGGGGCTTTGCCTCTTTTGTTAATGGGTCAGTCATGGGAGGGGTTTATGCCTTTCACTTATATTATCAGTCAAATTGGTAATTTATGACGCTTTATGCTTGCAATGTTAGCAAATTGTGCTAATAGACGGCAAGTTTTATTTTATGAGGAGTAGCCCTATGTTGCAACGCAAATCTTTCTATTCTGCCCTTTTCACCCTAACTGTGCTTATTCTATCCAGCCTATTATTAACCGCCTGTGACGTTCCCATAATACCGGGGATTTAGATACTAGGTATCAAGGCTTACCACCTATACAACCACCCTACTCTGTTATTCCACAGTAACCGATTTTGCAAGGTTATAACTCAGTTATGGGTTGGTCGTAACCCAACCTTTTATTCGCATTTATAAAACATTTCATATCCTAAACCTCCACCAAGACCATCAGATATGAAATTTGATCGAATTATTGAGCAATCGACTACTTTATATTCATCTAAATAATTTTGCATTGCTCCTTCAAATAACAATACAGGAGCAGTTAGATCAACAAGAGTGAGGGTTAGTCCTTCAAAGAAAGCCTTTGCCATATCTACGCCGTAGCTTTCTGTTAAAAATGCGGCTGATCTTCCTAAGTCATCTCTTACTAAAAAGGTTTTGCCTTCAAACTTAACCTTTATTACTTCTGGTGACACCCTAGAATAGTATGCGTCTGTTTGGATACCAGCACATCCTGTTAAAAGAAATAGAGTCAATATTATCAATTTATTTTTTAATTGTGTATTAGTCATAGCAATAATTTACTCCACAGTAACAGATTTTGCAAGGTTGCGGGGTTGGTCGACATCTGTGCCTTTGGCGACTGCTGTATGGTAGGCAAGTAATTGTAGGGGTATGGCGTAAAAGAGGGGTGTTAGCAGAGGTGCCATATCGGGCAGGCATAAATGGGCGGCTGTGCCTTCACTGCCTTTCATCGCCCCCTGTTTATCGGTTATAAGGAGTGCTGTGCCTTTGCGTGCCATGACTTCCTGCATATTAGAAATTGTTTTTTCAAATAAAGCATCGCTTGGGGCTAGTGTAATGACTGGCACATATTCATCAATCAAAGCGATTGAGCCGTGTTTGAGTTCGCCTGAGGCAAAGCCTTCGGCGTGAATATAAGAGATTTCTTTTAGTTTCAGCGCACCCTCCAAAGCCAACGCATACATTGTTTGTCGGCCAATATAAATGGCATTTTTGGCTTGCGCTAAATGTTGAATCGCAACCTCTTCAATTTGTTCGTTTAATTTAAGAATTTCAGTCGCAATGCGGGGGGCGGTCAGCATATTATGGACAATTTCCCGTTCTTTATCTTTATCAATAAGCCCCCGTGCCTTGCCTATGGCAACAGCAAGACTGAGCAAAACAGCAAGTTGGCAAGTAAAGGCTTTTGTCGAGGCAACGCCAATTTCCGGCCCAGCAAAAATTGGCAAAGTAATATCTGCCATGCGCGTCATGGAACTTTCTGGCACATTGACAATGGCAAGCGTTTTAATGTTATTTTCTTTACAATGTTTTAGGGCGGCTAATGTATCTGCCGTCTCGCCCGATTGGGAGATAAAAACGGCTAGACTGGTTTTGTCAGCCAATGCCGTGCGGTAGCGGAATTCTGAGGCAATATCAAAATCGGCTGGTATTTGTGCTAATTTTTCAACCCATGTTTTGGCAACCATAGCGGCATAATAGGCTGTGCCGCAGGCAATAAAACTAATGCGCGATATGTCACCTAGCGCAAAGGGCAAGCGCGGCAAACATATTGTTTCATTTATACTATCAACATAATGCGTAAATGTATGGGAAATGACTTCGGGCTGCTCGAATATCTCTTTTGCCATAAAATGCTTATGACCGCCTTTATCGATTAAGGCAATGGAGGCATCAACAGATTGCTGGGCGCGTTGCACAGGCTTGCCGTCTTCTGTATAAATCGCCACCTTGTCGCGTGATATAGACGCCCAATCCCCATCCTCTAAATAGGTAATTTTATTCGTTAAGGGGGCTAGGGAAAATGCGTCTGAGCCAATAAACATTTCACCCTCCCCATGTCCAATCGCAAGGGGGCTGCCTTTGCGGGCAACAATAATACGATTCTCATCATTGGCTAAAATTAAGCCAATCGCAAACGCTCCTTCTAGGCAATTAAAGGTGGCACGGGCGGCTTCTAGCGGGTCTTTTGTCTGTGCCAAATAATCCGTATAAAGATGCACAATAACTTCTGTATCGGTTTCGGTTTCAAATTTTATGCCCTTATTTTCTAACATTTTTTTCAAGGCGCGGAAATTTTCAATAATCCCATTATGCACAACAGCAATTTTTTCTGTTCCATGCGGGTGGGCGTTTTGTTCATTGGGGAGGCCATGCGTCGCCCAGCGTGTATGGCCTATGCCGACTGTACCTTGTAAGGGTGTTTTGTTAATAATGCTTTCTAGCTTATTGAGTTTGCCACTTGCCCGCCGCCGCGTGAGGGTTTTGTCGTGAATGGTCGCAATGCCTGCACTATCATAGCCGCGATATTCGAGCCGTTTTAGGGCTTCCAGAATAAGCGGCGCGGCGTCGCGTGTGCCAATAATGCCAACAATTCCACACATGTTCTTAACCTTTACCTATATTTGCCTATATTTACCTATGTTTTATTTATGCTTTATCTATGTTTTCTCTATTGTTTTATTCTGCTGTGTTGTCCGAAATTCTGCCGCCCAGCCGTCTTTTTGTTTAACAGGTGCACGGGTCAGGGCAAGCACATCGGCTTTGACATTTTTACTGAGCGTTGAGCCTGCACCAATATAAGCCCCTGTGTCAATTTTAATCGGGGCAATTAGCGTGCTATTAGAGCCAATAAAAACCCCCGCGCCGATTTCTGTTATATGTTTATTAAAGCCGTCATAATTACAAGTGATTGTGCCGGCGCCTATATTGGCATGCGCCCCTATGCGTGCATCGCCGATATAAGATAAATGATTGAGTTTCACGCCTTCATCAAGTTCAGCCTGTTTTGTTTCTACGAAATTGCCAATTTTTACATGCTTGGCTAATTTTGTACCGGGGCGCAAGCGGGCATAGGGCCCGATAATTGCCTGTTCGCCAATGTCAGCACCTTCAATATGGCTAAATGCTTTGATAATCGTGCCATTGCCAATGCGTGTTTGCGGGCCAAAAAAGCAATAAGGCTCAATCAGCACATCTTGGCCGATAATTGTATCATGGCTAAAATAAACCGTCTCAGGCGCAATTAGGCTTACGCCTTCGGCTAAAAAGCCTGCCCGCAAGCGTGCTTGCAATATGGCTTCGGCACGCGCCAAGCCCGCCCGACTATCCGCCCCCATCGCGTCCTCATGACTGCCCATAATGAGATCTATTTTATAATTTTGGGCGGCAGCCAATTCAATAATGCCCGGCAAACAATACTCATTTTGCGCGTTATCATTGGATAGACCGTCAATCAGGCCAAGCAATATATCCGCATCAACCGCCATTGCCCCACCATTGCAAAGATTTATTTTGCGACTTGTGGCGTCTGTGTCCTTATGTTCGATAATCTGCACAGGCGCATCCTTTTCTAAAACAATGCGGCCATAGCCCGTTGGGTCATCAACGGTAAAGCCAAGTATGGTTAGTTGCGCGGGGTTTGATAATAATTCGCTTAACACAGCGGGGCGAATAAGTGGCGTATCGCCAAACATAATGAGAACCCGCTTCACATTATCCAGCAAGGGCAAAGCGGCCCGCACCGCATCGGCACTGCCTAATGGTTTGTCTTGAATCGCGATTTGGGTTTGTGGCGCGCTCTGTTTAATCACAGTTTGCATATCATATTTTGTGTCACTCGCTTGGGCGGGAGAAATAACGACTATAATAGGTGCAATGGATTCGGTTGCTTCTTGTGCGGCCTTTATGGCATGGCCAATCATAGGCAGGCCTGCAATTTCATGTAATGATTTCGGCTTAGCCGATTTCATGCGCGTGCCTTTGCCCGCCGCTAATATGATAGTCGCAAATTCTGTTTGTTGTGTCATAATGGTTTGACCCTTACTGACTCTTTTTTATCAACATTATTTTACTTTATGCCCTACTTTATATCCCACTTTATCCCAATTTAGTATGGCATAAAATCAAACAATTTTGCGGAATGTTACGAATCTCTATTGTTGCGAATCTCTATATTGACATATTGACGCTAAATGAGTGCAAGACATAAGAGCCAATAATATACAAACTAGAATATAAAAGACTAGGCGACAAAATCCTCTATCGCTGTTTCACTTACCACCGCGCCACCAT
>JAPPQG010000035.1 GCA_028816945.1 Alphaproteobacteria bacterium | reverse complement strand
GTTATCGGCTTTGGCGGCTATCCATGCTTTGCGCCTGTTTTGGCGGCGAAATTATTATTTGTGCCTATCGCTGTGCATGAACAAAATGCAATTTTAGGGCGTGCCAATAGGATATTAGCAAAACTTGGCGCGCATATTGCCGCTTCTTATGCTGGCACAAAATATGTATCAGAAAAAATGCACACCCGCTTAACCATAACAGGCAATCCCGTGCGCGCTATTGTGCGGGAAATTGCCGAACAAGCCTATCAGCCCCCTGCAACAAATAGCCAATTTCGTTTATTGATATGTGGCGGCAGTCAAGGCGCGCATGTGTTTAGCGTCATTTTGCCGAAAGCCATTGCTCGTTTATCGCAAGATAAACGCGCCCGCTTAAAACTCATCCAACAATGCCCTGTGCCTGATTTGAAAGATAATTTGCGTTTTTATAATGCGCTCGGCATTGATGTAGAATTACGGGATTTTTTTGATGATATGCCACACCGCATTTCTGACGCGCATTTAATTATTAGCCGTTCGGGGGCGTCGACTGTTTGTGAAATTGCCGCGATTGGGCGGCCTGCCATATTTGTCCCCCTGCCAAATGCGCTCGACCAAGACCAGATGATGAATGCGATGCAATTAAGCACGATTCAAGCGGCTTATTTGATTCCACAACGCATTTTAACGGCTGAAAAAATGCACAAATTGCTAGATGAGCTTATGGATAATCCGCAAAAACTTGCGCATATGGCCGAGCTTGCGCGCTCTTGTGGCGAATTGGAGGCAACCGATAAATTAGCCGATTTTGCGCAAACCCATGCCCGCGCCCAACAACAGCAAATGCCACGCAAAGAGGGGGCTATGTGATGCACTCTATATCACCATCACCCGCAAACCCTTCAACGATTGGCCTTGTACATTTTGTCGGCATTGGCGGGATTGGCATGTCAGGCATAGCTGAAATTATGCATGATCTTGGCTATCAAATACAAGGCTCAGATATAAGTGTGAATGCCAATGTTAAAAGGTTGCAAAATATGGGAATTGAAATTATGCCAACCCATGCCGCGGCCAATATCGACAAGGCAGCTTTATTGGTTATCTCCTCAGCCATTCAGCCTGATAATATAGAAATTAAGGCAGCGCATGAGAAAAACATACCGATTGTGCGGCGCGCCGAAATGCTAGCCGAATTGATGCGCTTAAAACAAACATTAACCATTGCTGGCACACATGGCAAAACCACCACAACATCTATGGTCGCCGCCATATTAGATGAAGGCGGATTAGACCCAACCATTATTAGCGGTGGCATTATCAATGCGTATGGGACGAATGCGCGTTTGGGGGCGGGCGATTGGATGGTTGTTGAGGCCGATGAAAGCGATGGTACCTTCACGCATTTGCCCTCATCAATGGGTGTGGTGACCAATATAGATGCCGAACATTTAGACCATTATAGCGGTTTTGAAGGGTTAAAATCTGCCTTTTATAGTTATGTAACAAATATTCCCTTTTATGGGGTGGCGATTATGTGTATCGACCATCCACAAGTGCGCGCCCTAATGGCGCGTGTGCGCAATCGCCGTATCATCAGCTATGGCTTATCGCCAGAGGCGCAAGTGCGAGCAGTTAATATCAAAACGAGTCTTGTCACGCATAAAACAAAAGACGCTATGTCTAATAAACACAGCGCGTGTGCGTAATCGCCGTATCATCAGCTATGGCTTATCGCCAGAGGCGCAAGTGCGGGCAGTTAATGTCAAAACGAGTCTTGTCAAACATAAAACAAAAGATGATATGCCTAATAAACAAATAACGCATTTTGATGTGCAATTTACACAAGACCATAAGCAGACAGAAATTATTTTACAAAATTGCCAATTACCCATGCCCGGCCAACATAATTTGCAAAATGCGCTTGCCGCGATTGCTGTTGGTTTAGAATTAAATGTTTCGGGGGAGGCGATTATTCATGCTTTGGCGCATTTCAAAGGGGTCAAAAGGCGCTTTACGCATACAGGGCATTTTCAAGGTATTGATATTTATGATGATTACGCCCATCATCCTGTTGAAATTGCTGCCACATTGGAAAGCGCGCGCCAAATAGCAAAAGGGCGCGTGATTGCCATTATGCAGCCACACCGTTATAGCCGTTTGCGTGATTTATTTGATGAATTTAGCACCTGCTTTAAGCAAGCCGATTGCATTATTATCGCGCCGGTTTTTGCCGCCGGTGAAAAGCCGATTGACGGATTTAATGCAACTTCACTTGTTGCCAATATACACAAACAAACCGCCTCTCATGTGATTGAATTAAACGACCCCGCAACATTGCCCGATTTGATTATAGCAGAAGCGCAAGCAGATGATGTTGTGATTTGTCTTGGTGCAGGCAGTATTAGCCAATGGGCGCAAGA
>JAPPQG010000121.1 GCA_028816945.1 Alphaproteobacteria bacterium | reverse complement strand
ATTCACAAGATGAGGCGCAAGGTGGCGCGCAAACACCGCAAACCCCCGACCAAAATGCGCAGAAAAATACACCGCCCGATAATTCTATCGATAGTGACAATGACGGTTTGCCCGATAGTGAAGAATTGATACTTGGCACAAATCCAAACGCAGCAGATAGTGATAATGATAGTATTTCCGATTTTGCTGAAATGGCGGGGCTAACCAATCCATTAAATAATGATACGGACGGGGACGGCATAACAGATGAAAATGATTCGCAACCATCTATTTATTTTACAGATTTAGAGAACAACCCCTTATCAGGCGACAATATAAATATAAACCGCTTTCTTACGAGCCTGCCAAGCAGACTGCTTACTGATTTTGGCGAAGCCGATAGATTTTCCTCTTGGGGTGATTTAACAACGCAACTTGCTTCTGGCAAAACACAATTTACAGCCACCACACAAGAATTTAATAATCGCGCAAGTGGCGCGCAAAACATTTACACGGCTGAAATTACGCCTTCCTTATTGCTCGATTTTGATAATCAGCAAGCCGCGCTCAGTGCGATTGCAAGTGCCGATTTTGGCGATTTTGGCCGCTTTAATAGAGAACATTTCAAATATAGCATAGAGTTTGACACGAAAGATGCCGACCCCGGCAATTTTCATATTGCGGCCGAGCGGCAAGTCAATATGCTAAATGTTATCACAGGAAATGCCACTAAACTTGTTGGCGTCAATCTATATTCAGATTTATATAAAACGGGACAGCAAATAAGCAAAACTGTCGACCAACTTATCAATATCGGCCAGTTGCGTATATCAATCAGCGATACAAGCCCGAGCGCACCACAAAGAGAGCTTTTGTCAGATAAATTTTTATTGACCCCCGTCACCCAGCCTTAATATCTGTCACCTTATCATTGCCTCCTAACACGCCTTGCACATAGGCAATGGCGCGTTTGCTTGCCGCGCTTAAATCCAGCCCTTGTGCAAGACTAATGGCAATAGCAGACGCAAGCATGCAGCCTGTGCCGTGCAATTCGATATTTTCTTTTGCAAGGCGGGGGTGTTCGAATGTCTCAAACCCATTTTCTGTCGCTAACAAGTCGATAATGAGCGGGTCTGTGCCATGCCCGCCTTTAATGAGGACAGATTTGGCACCGTCTCGCATCAATATATCAGCGGCAAATTTCATATCATCAACCGTCTCCACCGAGCGATTTGTCAAAAGGGCGGCCTCAGGCATATTTGGTGTGACTAAATTGGCTTGTCTTATAATCAGGCTTTGCAAAGCACTGCACGCGTCATTTTCTAATAATTGGCCGCCCGATGTTGCAACCATAACGGGATCGACAATCAGCGCGCCTGTATAATCATCTAATAAAGGGCCGACCGCTTCTATCACGCGGCGGCTTGCCAGCATGCCCGTTTTAATGGCATGGATTGTCATATCGGCTAGCGCAATTTCTATTTGGCGGACAATAAAGGCGGGCGGGACTTCAAAAATATCATAAACAGCTTTTGCACTTTGTGCTGTAAGGGCTGTTAAAGCCGTGGCGGCGTGACCGCCTAATGCATGTATGGTTTTAATATCGGCTTGAATCCCTGCCCCACCGCTAGAATCTGAACCAGCAATCGTAAGTACATAAGCCTGTTCGGGCCTAGTCAAGCAACTGGTCCCCCAGTCACATGTGTTTCAATCGCCTGTTTTTCAATCACATGCGCAATATCGCCAACCACTTGCTGCACTAATCGCTCATCATCGCCCTCACCCATAATGCGAATAAGTGGCTCTGTGCCAGATTTGCGAATAACCAAACGGCCTGTTTTGCCAAGTCGGTTTTCACCTTCACGGATAGCCTGTTTTACATGTGTATTTTCCAAAGGCGGGTTTGCCCCAATAGGTATATTTTTTAATAATTGCGGCAGGGGCTGAAAAATCTGCACTAATTGGCTTACCGGTTTTTGTGTATAATTCATCACAGCTAATAATTGCAAAGCGGCAATAAGCCCATCGCCTGTGGTGATAAAATCGCTCATTATCATATGGCCTGATTGTTCGCCGCCTAAATTATAGCCCTTATTATGCATTGTCTCAGCCACATAACGATCGCCAACACAAGTGCGGATAAGGTCTAGATTCATGCTATTGAGATAACGTTCCAATTCTAAATTAGACATAATTGTCGCCACCACACCCGGCGCTGATAATATGTCCCGCTTTTGCCAATTTGTCGCAATAAGCCCAATCAGCTGGTCGCCATCTACTTGTTGGCCTTTTTCATCGACAATAATAAGGCGGTCAGCATCACCATCTAGCGCAATGCCAATATCCGCCTTTTCCCGCAAGACAGTTTCCTGCAATAAGCTCGTATCCGTAGAACCACAGCCTTGATTGATATTAAACCCGTCTGG
>JAPPQG010000168.1 GCA_028816945.1 Alphaproteobacteria bacterium | reverse complement strand
CAAGTTATTCAAGCCGATGCCGCGGCGCGCGGCTTAACCGAAGAAGAAGTGCGGGGCGAATATATGCAACAAAATTCACTCCGCCGCTTTATCAGTGAAGCAGATGTGGTGGAACTTGTTTATTTTTTAACCTCACCCGCGGGCGCAAACATTTCAGGCCAAGCCTTAGGGCTAGACGGTCACACAGAAACCCTATCGCTTAATTTGGGTAAATAATATAAATATGGGTAATAATATAAATATGGGTAATAAATAGGAGATAATTATGAAAGCTGCTTGGTATGAAGAAATTGGCGAGGCAAAACGCGTTTTGCAATTTGGCGAACAACCCACACCTGCCCCACAAGCCGATGAAGTGCTTGTGCGCCTGCACACATCGGGCATTAATCCGTCAGATGTCAAAACACGGGGCGGCGCGCGTGGCTCTATGCCATTTCCACTTGTCATTCCGCATTCGGACGGGGGCGGCATCATTGAGGCGGTTGGCGAAAATGTCGATAAGGCAAGAATCGGCCAATCTGTTTTATGCCATTTCCACGCATCATTCCGCATTCGGACGGCGGCGGCATCATTGAGGCGGTTGGTGAAAATGTTGATGAGGCAAGAATCGGTCAATCTGTTTGGCTATGGAATGCGGCTTGGCAACGCGCCTATGGCACAGCGGCGGAATATATTTGCCTGCCCGCCGCACAAGCCGTCGCCCTGCCCCAGAATGCAGATTTTCAAGCCGCCGCCTGTCTTGGCATTCCCGCAAGCACAGCCTGTTATGGGGTTTTTGCCGATGGCGATATAGAAGGGCAAACAATTTTAGTGACAGCAGGCGCAGGTGCCGTCGGCCATTATGCTATCCAGTTGGCAAAATGGGGCGGCGCACGGGTTATCACAACCATTAGCAATAGGCAAAAGCAACCATTAGCAATAAGCAAAAGGCCGAACTCGCCCGCAAAGCAGGGGCAGATTTGATATTAAATTATCGCCAAGATAAAGTGGCAGAAGCCATTTTGGACTTTACAAATGGGGCAGGTGTTGCTCGCATTGTTGAAGTTGAATTTGGCGGCAATTTGGATATATCAAAACAAATCATTGCCATAGGCGGCACAATTGCGACTTATGGCTCTATGGCCACCGCTACCCCGCCTTTGCCATTTTATGATTTAATGTTCCGCCATATCAATTTGCGCCTCTTTCTCGTTTATTTACTCACACAAAAACAGCGTGCGCTGGTGATTGATAAATTGACACAAGCCATAGAGCAAGCCGCTCTGCAACATATTATTGCCGCCACTTTCCCATTAGAGGATATTGCCACCGCCCATGAGGCGGTAGAATCAGGGCAGATGATTGGCAATGTGATTGTGACAATTTAGCATAAGCTAGGGGTGCTAAAACAATCATTCATAGGAGGTAAGCTAATTGTCAAAAGTTTTACTTTGGGAAACCCAACGCCAAGAATCTTCGCACATATCTTGTAATGTATATTTTGCCGTCCAATTTAATGTTTTGTTTAATTTTGTAGAATCGGCAACGACAATCGCGGCATCACCCTTTCTCCTCGCGCAAAAATTATAGGCAATTTTTTTGTTAGAGGCTTTTTCATATGCGTCAATCATTTGCAAAACAGAACAGCCTGTGCCTGTGCCGACATTAAAGACTTCAAACATTTTATTTTGCATTAAATAGTCAGCCACTAATACATGCACATCAGCTAAATCTTCTACATGAATATAATCGCGAACGCCTGTGCCATCTATTGTATCATAATCATTGCCGAAAATATCTAAACGCTCGCGGAAGCCAGCTGCAACCATGCCTAGCAAGGGCATTAAATTATTCGGCAATTTAGCGAAACTTTCACCTATCGCGCCCGATTTATGCGCGCCGGCTGGATTAAAATATCGCAAAATAATAGATGCTGTGCTATGTGCTTGCACCCAATCGCGCACTAAATCCTCTATCATTAATTTCGTCCTGCCATAAGCATGCAAAGGAACTGTTTTGTGGCTTTCCGTTAGCAAAGCTTTTTCAGGCGCACCATATACTGTGGCTGAGGAAGAAAAGATAAGATGAGAGCAGCCTGCTTTTTCCATAGCAGAAAGAAGCATAATAGTACCCATGACATTATTGCGATAATATAATAAGGGTTGCGCATTGCTCTCAGCAATAGATTTCAAACCCGCGCAATGAATAACCACATCTGGCCTATATTCTTTTAAGGTAGAGATGAGAATATCCTCATCTAGCAAATCGGCTTTGATAAATTGATAGGGTTTTTTGGTAATTTGTTGTAATTGGTCTTCTATATTTGGATGGCAGGCTGTGCCATTATCAAAAACGCATATGTCATGGCCTGTGGTTAGAAGGCGCACTAAAATATGTGAGCCAATATAACCCATGCCACCTGTTAAAAAGAATTTCAT
>JAPPQG010000025.1 GCA_028816945.1 Alphaproteobacteria bacterium | reverse complement strand
AGAAAATCAACGACTTTATCTTCAAAAATGGGGGCGCGAATCTGTGCCATTGCCTCTGGATTATCGCGGAAATGGGCTAGGGCTTCTTTTTCTTGGCCGGGATATTGGCGCACATGTTGTGCAAGTGCCTGATTAAGGTCTTCTTGTGTGACCTCAATTTCTTGCTTATTGCCAATTTCTGCCAAAACAAGACCCGTGCGGACCCGCCGTTCAGCAATTTGGCGATATTCCTTGCGTAGTTCTGCTTCGGACTCATCCATGCTCGCAAGTGTTTTGCCTTGCCGTTCTAATTCTTGTTCAAATTGCTGCCATATTTGGTTAAATTCCAACTCAACCATGCGTTCAGGCAAAGCAAAATCATGTTCTTCATTGAGAATATCTAGCAAATTGCGTTTCAAACGCTCACGGGTTAGATTTTCATAATCACGGCCAATTTGCGTTTTCATGGCTTCGCGCAATTTGGCAAGCGATTCAAGCCCCATGCTTTCGGCAAAAGCATCGTTAATAGCCGCCGCTTGCGGGGCTTTGACTTCATGCACTGTCACTTCAAAAACAGCCGCCTTATCGGCTAATGCTTTATTGCTGTAATCAGCGGGGAAAGTGACTTTGACATCTATTTTAGCGCCTGCTTGCGCATTAACAAGTTGCTCCTCAAAGCCCGGTATAAATTGCCCTGCCCCCAATTCCAATTCAAACCCTTCGGCTGTGCCGCCTTCAAAAGCTTCCCCATCAATACGGCCGATAAAGTCAATTTTCACACTATCGCCTTTGCGGGCTTTGGCGGTTTTAGGGCGCGGGCTAAATTGTTTGCGTGCTTCGGCTAGCCGTTCAAGCGCAGCTGTTACATCTTTTTCTGTGACATCGGCGACGGGGCGTTCTAGTTTAAGCTTGCTAAAATCGGTAAGTTTAATAGGCGGGATAATGTCATAACGCATATCAAAAACCAAATCCGCCTCGCCCTTAATGACAGGGTCAATCTCACCATCTACTTCAATTTCGGGCCGCAAGGCGGGGCGTTCATTGCGACCAGTGAGGGCTTGTTGGCTTGTCTCACTAACCGTTTCTTGCACAATCTCGCTCATCACTTGTGTGCCGTAAAGTTTTTTCAAATGCGCTTCTGGCACTTTGCCCTTGCGAAAGCCCCTTAACTGAATACGGGTTTTCAGTTCAACCAATTTATCGGTAAGTTTAGCATTCAAATCCGCCTTGCCTATGGTGATTTTAATTTCACGCGATAGGCCGTCGGCACTAATTTCTTGTATATCCATAACGCTTTTCCATCCTTGCAATACTCATTTAATCCACTTGTAATCCACCTTTTAATTTCCCTACGCTCTACACACGACCTATTATATGGTGCGGGTGGAGGGACTTGAACCCCCACGCCTTTCAGCACCAGAACCTAAATCTGGCGTGTCTACCAATTCCACCACACCCGCACAGATAATGGCGATAGCCTATATATGACGATAATCTATATATGGCAATAGCACATATAATGCCTGAACCCTATAACAAGCAAAACACCGCTTGACTAGTGCCATTTGCATAAATCATCCTATTTGCCTAAAATTGCTTTACGGGATTGCACTTATGTGACCGAAATGCAAGCCCAAATAATGTATAAATCTGCATAAGTTTTGTGCATATGCGCATTTTTTATGCAAAATATGATAAAAGCATGACAAAACCATGACAGACAACTGGTGCATATAACCCACATGCCCGCTTTTAACCAGTTTTTTATCGATTAAATCCCATTTTAAGTTGGCACGATTTATGCTTATTATAGATGTTCTAAATTTTATTTGCGAGGCATAGAATGAAAAAAATTGAGGCTATCATCAAACCATTCAAACTAGATGAAGTCAAGGATGCTCTGCAAGAAGCAGGCATACAGGGCATTACCGTGACAGAAGCAAAAGGGTTTGGCCGTCAAAAAGGCCATACTGAATTATATCGTGGGGCAGAATATGTTGTCGATTTTCTACCCAAAGTGAAATTGGAAATTGTCGTTGCCGATGATATGCTCACCGCAACGATTGACGCCATCCAAAAAACCGCCCATACGGGGCGCATTGGCGATGGTAAAATTTTTGTTTCCGACATCCAAGATGCGATACGCATTCGCACAGGTGAGACGGGGGCAGAAGCCGTTTAGGCTTTACGAGCCGACCTCTTATAACTATTGTAAAGGGGCTATGGAGGCTATGGGGCTATAAAGGGGGCAAGATTGTTTATGCTTTACATGCATAGTCCCTTATAACTTATTGTAAATAAAACTATTATACGGAGAATTAAATGGCAGATATTGCATCCATTCTTAAACAAATTAAAAGCGACGAGGTCAAATTCGTTGATTTGCGTTTTACCGATCCACGCGGCAAAATGCAGCATGTGACATTAGACGCAAGCCTGATTGATGAGGATTTTTTCTCAGAAGGGGCGATGTTTGACGGCTCTTCTATTGCCGGCTGGCGGGCTATCAATGAGTCCGATATGTGCCTTATGCCTGACCCCGCCTCAGCCCGTCTTGACCCATTTTACGCACAGCCGACTTTATCTATATTCTGCACGATTACCGACCCTGTGACAGGGGAAGATTATAACCGCGACCCGCGGGCAATGGCTTTGCGGGCGGAAGCCTATCTAAAATCCACTTCTATTGGCGATACTGTCTATTTTGGGCCAGAAGCGGAATTTTTTGTCTTTGACGATGTGCGCTTTTCTACTGAACCCTATAATACAGGGTTTAGCCTTGATAGTGTGGAATTGCCCGATAATTCTGCCGCCGATTATGAGGCAGGCAATATGGGACACAGGCCCCGCACCAAAGGCGGCTATTTTCCCGTTAATCCCGTTGATAGCGCACAGGATTTGCGCTCTGAAATGCTTACTGTTATGCGGGAAATGGGAATCGAGGTTGAAAAACACCACCACGAAGTCGCCGCCGCACAGCATGAGCTGGGCTTAAAATTCGACACACTCACCACCATTGCCGATAAATTGCAATTATATAAATATGTCGTCCATAATGTCGCCCATGCGTTTGGCAAAACGGCAACCTTTATGCCGAAACCCGTTTATGGCGATAATGGCACAGGCATGCATTGCCACCAATCTATTTGGAAAGACGGCAAGCCCCTCTTTGCGGGCGATAAATATGCCGATTTATCGCAAGAATGCCTTTATTATATTGGCGGCATTATCAAACATGCCCGCGCTATAAATGCCATGACAAACCCTTCTACAAATTCCTATAAACGCCTGATACCGGGCTTTGAAGCGCCTGTTTTATTGGCTTATTCAGCCCGCAACCGCTCCGCCTCTTGCCGTCTGCCCTTTGCAACTTCGGCCAATGGCAAACGCGTGGAAGTGCGTTTCCCCGACCCAACTGCAAACCCCTATCTTGCCTTTACAGCCATGCTGATGGCGGGATTAGACGGGATTGAAAATAAAATTGACCCGGGCGAGCCAATGGATAAAGACCTTTATGAATTGCCCCCTGAGGAATTAAAAAATGTGCCGCAAGTGTGCGGGTCATTGCGTGAGGCATTAGAGGCATTAGATGCCGATAGGGGCTTTTTGAAAAAAGGCGGGGTGATGGATGACGACCAGATTGACGGCTATCTCGAACTGAAATGGGAGGAAGTCTATCGCTTTGAACATACCCCGCATCCCGTTGAGTTTGACCTATATTATTCGGCCTAATTGTTCTTAATATGCGGGCGGGCGCAAAGCATGCGCCCCATAGCACTATTGCGCCCTATTTATTTACGACATGCCAATGCGTTGCCCGCGGCCGCCACATGCGCTTGCCTTCAATTAAGGGCATATTGGCCGCTTTCACCATTGCTTCTTTCAATATGGAAGGGTTGGGCTGAATATCTTTATGCATGGTCACAGTCAGTTGATTGCCATGACGGGAAAAGGCAAGCACCACATTATCGGGGATTTGGCGGCGTTCGAGTCGCCAATTTATAATCAACCGCAAAGGCACAACAACCAGCAACCAAGCCAACCCTAGCGGCATAAGAATAATAATCAATTGTACAAAAGGCACAATTGTATGATATTTGTTTAATAAATCTGCTAAAAAATTATAGTCCATAACTCTCTCCTTCATTTGCACAAGCCTGCCCCAAACAAACATGGGATAGGCAGCAATAAGGGCTATTTTTGATTGACATAATTATCTCATGCTATCGCTCATGATTATCTCATGTAGCGCTCATGATTATCTCATGTAGCGCTTAGGCGTTCGCCCCTGCCCTCACTATAACCAATTTTCAGGCAACGGGAAATGCTTTTTGCCCTAAAAATAAAGCAAAATGAAAATAGCGGCTAGACAGCGAGTTTTTCAAAAACAGGGAGCAAGTTAAATTTGCGCGGTGGCGGTGGGCTTGCCAATCGTTTATGGGCTAGTTTGAGATAGGTCTTTTCAATATCATAGCCAATGCAATATCTTTTATTTTTCACAGCGACAAGGGCCGTCTGCCCGCTGCCTAAAAACGGGTCTAGTATTTTGTCTCCTTTTTGCGAATATAAAAGCACAAGCCGCCGTGCAAGCTCTTCTGGATAAGGGCAGGGATGGTCGATTGTATTTGGTGGCACAGGCGCGATATGCCAAATATTATTCGCTATGTCGCGCGTAAAAAGCGTATCAATGGCAAGTGCCTGTCGTGTTTTATCCCGCCGCATAGGGCCTGGTTTGCGGAAAACAAGAATATATTCCGTCATAATGTTGGGGTAATAATAGCCCGCTCTTGGGTGTTGGATAAAACACCCTGCCCGCTTGACACCGCCCGTGCATTTATTCCAAATAATATCTTGGTGAAATTCCCACCCCAAACCAAGCATTTTCTCGGTTATTCTCATAGGCGTTGGATAATGCTTACCCTTATAGAGTATTGTGCCAATGACAATCGCACAAAAGCCGCCGGGCATTGTCACCCGTAGCACTTCGCGAAAAACTGTTGCAATGTTTTCGAGATAAGAGTCAAATGTATCGCCAAAAGACTGATAGGCACGTTCTCTGTGCCAAGCCTCTTTGCCTTGCTTTGTGTGAATATCGTAATCAATAGAATTCCAATAAGGCGGTGAGGTAATTGTCAGCGCAATCGACTCATCCGCCAGTTGCGACATATTCATGCAGGATTTATCATAGAAACGATAATTATCGCCTTCAATAAACGGCTTACCTACACGCTTTGCGCGCTTTGGGCGCGGTTTCGTAATCGTGTTCATATCATTCCCCTATGTTTTATAATTGTTCGAGTTAATAATGATTCGTCTCTCATTCATAGTTTTATTAGGCAATTTCTCGTTTTATTGTTACCCAGCATCTGTTCCTTTAATATATTGCGGGAAATATGTTGGCATGCCTGATTGGAGAACTTTTATATCCAAACTTATGCTTTCACCCCATTTGCCAAGCAGAAAATTTTGAACTTCTTTGTGACTCCGCACAACAGTTTTATTAAGACACTTCCGCCAAACACATTGAAATGGCATGTTGTTCCGGCTTGGTCTAACATTTGGTAGAGTGCGGAGCGAAGTGACAAAAGCTCTTTCATCTGTTCCTATGTCCGCATTTTTGCCCAATATAAGATAATAATAATCTTTATCATTTTCTCGAATGTTTTCGCTAAGACTTTTGAAAAACCTATCTTCTTGGTCACTAATATTACTTGGGTCATCACCTGTCAAAACATAATATATTGCTTTTTTAGCATTTGTATTGTCGGCTGTTCTATATTCGGTGATTTTGAGGTCCACAAAATATCCTTTAATTTTGAAATCATACCAAGTTCGCTTAGTGTCGGGGGTTTGAATGCCGAACTTTCTCTTTAACAAATCAAAAATTACTTGCTCTGAGGCAGCCGAATCTAAACGACCATCACCACTATCTTTAACAAGTTTTAGTTTTTCATAATTACGCAGAAAATCAGCAATTTCTAATAAAGGTTTGGGATAATTTAGCATAGTTCTACGGGTGCATTTTCAAGTGCTTTTTGCGTAAATTGCAGACGCCCATCACAAACAAAACCAAAATTTTCCCAATTCACTTTATTAAGAGTTTCTACTGCCTTATCTAGGTCAATATCGCTTTTAGGAAAAAGTGCTAGCACCGATCCATCATAAGCTTTCGTAGAGTTTCTGAAAAAAGGTTTGGGATTTCTAGTTTTACAATTAACATAAATTCTAGATTCGTTAGAAACATGATAACCGCGCCCCCACTCCCACCAATTAGATATATCAAAATGCCTTATACGGCGCTTTATAAGTATATCTTTATATGGGTCAAGAAAAGGATCATAGCGATTATATATCATCCGTCTTGTATGTCCTGTTTTGATAGTATGAGAACATACAAAATCAGTGCAGCCTTTTTTGTTATTAGAGAATATTTTGTCCGCACCACTCACTGCCCCTACTTTCACATTAAATATATCGCCAAGACAAGAATTGCTCTGCTTTCCAAACCATAATTGCCCATTGAGATAACAAAAATGGCGACCGTCATTCATGCGTCTGCTATTCTTGCCTTTCTCCCATCGCCATATTGCACAATTAGGTGAATATCCTTCGAACACAGAACTATCGCCAAGTTCTTCATAATCAGTGATAGTACCCATTTTATACAAAAGGCGATTGAGAGGAGCCGCGCTTGTTGCTTTCAAAAAATCACGAGGGGTAATAAATATCAATTCCCCGCCCTTTTCGAGATGCATTATGGACTTCGCGATAAAAAACAAATAAAGATTGGTTCGTTTGTCAAAGCCTTTTGGTAATAAGGCTTTTGTTTCTGGTATAATATCTTGGAAGCGTACATAGGGAGGGTTGCCTATGATAGTGTCAAATTTCTTATCCACTGGATAGGCAAAAAAATCTATATGAGTTGCATTGCTAATTTCTGCCAAATTTTTGTTGATTTCAAGGGCAACGACATTATCCAAAATAGAGGAAAACGCTCCATTTCCGGCGGAAGGCTCTAAAACACACCCTTTATTTTTACGCAGAGCAAACATACGATCAACTATATATCGTGGTGTGAAAACTTGCCCAAAATTTACGACATCAAGGTAAGCCAATATATAACCCCACTATATTGGTGTTAAAAAATGATTCGTTTCACAAATATGTGATTCGTCCCTTATTTACAACTCATTAAATAAATTTCAGTAATAGGCTATTTGTAAATGCTATAGGCTTGTAAAATAGGTCGATTCGAAATTTTACATAGATAGAGTTTATTATGGCAAAGGCACAGAACAGAAAAACGAGCGCAACTAGAAGTAGCACTAAAAAGCCCGTAAAAAAGCTTGCGACTAAAAAGCCCGTAAAAAAGCTTGCGA